>JBBSQN010000023.1:0-42650 GCA_038257875.1 Mycobacteriales bacterium | reverse complement strand
TCTGGGTGCACGTTATCGTCGATCATCCGGATGAACTGTTTACGAACGTCCGGGAGTTCCCGACGGGGAAGGCGACGGATCTTCATGTCCAAATAATAGCAGAATGGCAGAGAGTCCGCTAGCCCAGTTTCTCCTTAGTAGGAGAGTGGATCTGGTCGACGGCGGCATTCGGTGAGATGGGCGACGACGCCGATTACGTCCGGCACTACGACGCCAACCTCCGCGCGATCTGCGACCGGGCCGGCTGCGACATCGACGATCTCCGGCGCCTGCGCGAGACCGGCACGGCCGAGTTCCTGGCCGAGGTCGTCGAGGAGATCGACTGGTCGTCGTTCGGTGTGGTCGGCTTCAGCGTGACCTTCCAGCAGATGGTCGCGTCGCTGGCGCTGGCGAAGGCGATCAAGCGCCGGTTCCCGGAGCTGCCGGTGATCTTCGGTGGGGCGACGTTCGAGGACGACATCGCGGCCGAGGTCATGGCGCACAACCCCGAGGTGGACCTCGTCCACTGCGGTGACGCGGACGTGACCTTCCCGGATATCGTGTCCCGCCTGTACGCGGGAGAATCGATGAAGGGCCTCCGCGGCGTGATGTGGCGGGACGGGGACACGATCGCCTACGAGGGACGCGCACCGAACTTCGGCGACCTCGACCGGTCGCCGATCCCCGACTTCGACGAGTACTTCGAGTCCCGCGGACCATCGGACCGGGAGGTGATGCTGCCCGTCGAGACGGCTCGCGGATGCTGGTACGGGATGAAGAACCACTGCGTGTTCTGCGGGCTCAACCGGGCCGGCATGGAGTTCCGACGCAAGAGCCCGGAACAGGTTCTCGAGATGCTCAAGCGGCTCTCCGGCCGCTACGGCACGCGGCACTTCAACGCGATCGACAACATCCTCGCCCCCGCGTACATGTCGCGCCTGTTCGGCCGCCTGGCCGAAGAGCACAGCGACCTGCGGCTGCACTACGAGATTCGGCCCAAGATCGGGCGCAAACAGCTCGGTGAGCTGCGGCGCGGCGGCCTGGTCTCGGTGCAGCCCGGCATCGAGAGCTTCAGCACCCACGTGCTGGAGCTCATGCGGAAGAACACGACCGGGATGAGCAACCTCGAACTACTCAAGTGGACCACCTACTACAAGATCAACAACTCCTACAACATCCTGTACGGGTTCCCCGGCGAGACCGAGGCCGACTACCGGCTGCAGGCCGAGGTGATCCAGCGCGTCCCGCACCTGCAACCGCCCTATGCGATGGCGCAGGCGCGACCCGACCGGGGATCCCCGATGTTCGAGCAGCCAGCGGCGCACTCGATCGCGTTCCTGCGGCCGTCCACCTGCTACCGGCACATCTACCCCACCGACTACGACCTGAACCGCATCGCCTACTTCTTCGAGCACGGTTTCGACCGGGACCTCCCGGTCGAGGGGCCACGTGCGTGCCGGACGCTGGTGTCGGCGTGGAAGCGACGCTGGACCGGCGCCGACCCGCGGCCGACCCTGCGGTACGTGAAGACGTGGCGATCGGTCAGCATCCATGACGGCCGGGGCGATCGCACGAAGGGCTACCGCTACGACGACGACCGCGCGCAGCTCTACGAGCTGTGTGCCGACGCCCGGTCGCGGGACGAGATCGCCGTCGCGATGGGATGCGACGACCCCTGGCTCGACCAGGCGCTCGCCGACTTCACCGCACGGGACCTCATGATCCGCCTCGACGACCGATACCTCGCGCTGGCGCTCCCGGAGAACCGCTACCACTGAGCGGAGGATGTATCACGCGAGGGTGAGCCGCGTCTTCTGCACCACGCGTCGGGGTACGACCAGGAGGAACCCTCGAAGACCACTGGCCGCCGGACATGCGGATCATCTGTCGGTGAGAACGACTGTCGGAGGCGGGTGCGGCAACGCCAGGAGAACCGGCGGGGCTATCCTCGTCTCGTGAGCAGCGTGGCGAATCCTCACCCGGACGGCGGCCTTGACGTGGTTGTTGATCCCGACGGGGCCCTCCGCGTCCCGGCTGACGAGCTCGCCCGCCACGGAGTACGGCCCGGAAGCCATCTACGCATCGTCTCGGACGTGTCTCAGGCCGGACCCCGCCGCAGCGTTCGCGGGGCTCTGGCCGGCACCCTCACCACGGACGAGCTGAACGGTCTTCTCCGCGCGCTCGATGACGTCAGGGCCGAGCGCGTCGTCAGCACGGAGCAGCGCTGGACGTGAGGATCGTCGCCGACTCCCATGCCCTTGTGTTCTACCTCTTCACCCCGGCACGACTCAGCGAGCCTGCTCTTGAGGCACTGCTGGAAGCCGAGGACACCGACGGCATCGTCGTCTCCGCAGCCACGTTGGCAGACCTCTGGTACGCCAGCCAGAAGACCGGCTCGACCGCAGTCGCACCTGGCGTCTTCGAGCAGATTTACACGACGTTGGTCGATCCGGCGACCAACCTGGTCGTTCACCCCATCTCTGCGGCCACGATCGCTCATTTCGGCATCGTCCCTCGCGAACAGCTCCGCGACCCCTTCGATCGACTCATCGTCGCCACCGCCGCACAGCTACGCACAGCACTGGTCACCGCCGACCGTGCCATCAGCGCCACCGGCGCGGTGAGAGTCATCTGGTAGGACAGATGCTGGCCTGGTCTGGAGCCGTCTCCGGACCGGGTCCACCAGAAGGGTGATGGCCACGACTGCGGCGGCGGTGCACCGGCCCGCTCGCCGGGCTGACCGGCGACATCGATCTCCGTTGAGCAGGTTCCTCGCCGTCGTCGCGCTCCTCTCTCCGCTGCCACCGGGATCGCCTCCGATCGCACAGTGGTGATGGGCCGTGACCCACCTGTAGTTCGACGAGCAACGAAGTCACCGATCCCGGCTTCCCGCCACACGCATATAGGTCTGTTGCGGTGGTCACTTGACCGCAACGGACGATCGCGGAGAGGATCTGCTGGTGGATCCGATCACGCTGGTCGTATCGGCGGTCGCTCTTGGTGCTGCCGCCGGGTTGAAGGACACCGCCGCGGCGGCGGTGACCGACGCCTACGCGGCGTTGAAGGGGCTGATCACGCAACGCTACCGCGACGTGGACGTGACCCCGGTGGAGAAGAAGCCCGAGTCGGAGGCCAAGCGGGACTCGCTGCACGAAGACCTGACCGAAGCCGACGCTGGCGCTGACGAGGAGCTGTTCGCGGCCGCCCGCCGGGTGGTCGATCAGGTTCGAGCCCATGACGACGTCACCGGTTCCGCCCTGGGTATCGATCTGGAGCGAGTACAGGCAGAGTTCCTGCGGGTCCACCGGGTCGAGTCGGACGGCACCGGGGTCCGGGTCCGTGACGGCACCTTTCGCGGCGGGATCGAGATCGACGATGTCCGTGCGGTTCACGGTCAGGGCGGTCCCGACCGCCCTTGACAGCGGCAGGCCAGCCCGAGCCTGCCGCGAACCCACAGGGCTCGACCGTCCGCCCAGCAGTAGAACTCGCCCACACTCGCGCTGGCCGAGACATCACCATCGACCAGCGCACATTCAATGGGCAGAACGTCGCACCGCTACACCGCTGGCGTCGGGCGCCGGTCACTAAGGCGGGGCTGGCCGCGGCACGTAGCGCCCTCGTTGACTGGGTGGTCGAGCAATGGGAGCGGGAGGCTGAGGTGCGTGCGCTCGGTGATCCAGAACCGATGCCAGTGCGCTGGACACTCGCCGACCCGACGGTGATGGATCACCCACACCTGATCGCCCCGCAGGGACTGCACTTCACCGGGCGTAGCGACCAGATGCCGGCCATGACCGAGGAGTTCCGCCGACTCGACCGCCGCAGATTGGTCATCACCGGCGAGCCCGGATCAGGCAAGACGACCCTGGCAGTGCAGCTACTGCTGGAGCTGCTCACCGATCCGCGCCCAGGGGAACCGGTGCCAGTGCTATTCTCCGTGGTCGGCTGGGATCCGCAGACTCAACCCCGACTGGAGGACTGGCTCACCGACCGGTTCAAACAGGACTACCCCGGCCTACGGGGGTTCGGCATCGACACCGCCGAGGCGTTGTTCAGACGCGGTCATCTGCTGCCAATCCTCGACGGACTCGACGAGGTCACCCAGCACCGCCGCGGTGAGATCATCACCGCACTCAACGCCTCCCTGGGCCCGACCATCGGGTTGGTCTTAACCAGCCGCAGCATCGAGTACACCGACGCGGTGAGAACCTCGGACGTTCTGACGACCGCCGCAGTCATCCACGCCGAACCCCTAAGCCCGGAACAGTCCACCACCTACCTACGCCACCATCTCCCACCCCACCCCAACCACGCAGCCTGGTTAGACGTCCTCGCCCACCTCCAGGACGGGACCGCACCGGAGCTAACCGCGGTCACAGCCAGCCCGCTAGGACTGTGGCTGGTCCGCACCGTCTACGTCAACGGACGACTCGAACCCACACCACTGATCCAGGACACGCACCCCGATCGAGCCGGGCACGCCACTCTGCAGGCACATTTGCTCGATCGACTCATCCCCGCCGTGATCTACAACCGACCAACCGACCTTCGTCGCCGAACCGGCGGCTGCACCCGCATGCCGCTACAGCCCCGCCGTGAACACGACCCCGGCGACATGCGGAGATGGCTCACCACCCTCGCAGAAGAATTACAAGACGCTGGGACAAAGGACTGGATATGGTGGTACCTCGCCCGCCATACTTTTCCCACCACCCTCACCCTATTCATCGCACGATTGACGCTAGGACTGGCTGTCGGTTTGGCAGGTGGGCTGGTGAGCGGCCTGCTGGCGGTGCTGGCAGGCGGACTGACGGGGGGATTGAGATTCGGCCTGGCAGGCGGGCTGGTAAGCGGGCTGACGTTCAGTCTGGCAGGCGAGCTGGACGCCGTACCAAAACACATTGGCATGCGATTCAAGAGACGAACTCCGAAGCTGCTCCGGAGTCTTGTGATCGGAATGGTGGTCGGGCTACTGGCGGTCGTGTTTGTGGTCATGATGGTGCTAATGCTGGCGGCCATTTCTGTGGTTATGCGAGCGGCCGAACTGATGGACAGTCCGGCGGGTGGGGAACTTGCAGACGGCCTAGCACTCATGTTGGTGGGCATGTTGTCGCTCGGACTGATTTTTGGGTCGTTGGGTGGACCAGTAAGGCGACTGAGGAGTTACCTAGCGAACGCGAGTGTAGCTCAGCGTGCGACATCTCCCCTGAGCAGCTATCGAGGTGATCGGTTGCAGATCGGCATACAGTGCCTCGTCCTCGGGCTGGTGTTCGGGCTGTTGTTCGGGCTGTCAACGGGACTGATGTTCGGGCCGACCGGCGGGCTGTTGGGTGGGCTGGCGGGCGGACTAGTACTCGGATTTAGGAAAGGGGCCTGGCCAGCATTTCTTCTTGCGTCGGCATGGCTGGTAGTACGACGACGATTTCCCTGGCGACCGATGGCATTTCTCGATGACGCCTATCGGCTCGGGTTGCTGCACGTGGTCGGATCGGCTTACCAGTTCCGTCACGCGGAGCTGCAGGATCACCTAGCCCCGCCGCGTCCAGCCCAGGAAAAGGACGTGTGATAACGACCGCTCATGTATCAGTCGCGTATCGCCGGATCAACATCGGCAAGGATTCCGTGATCCTGATCGGCATGCTCAGCAGCGACGGCTGAGAACACGGCGTCAACAGCTATCGGTGTCCGTGGCGCGAAGGTTGTGTTAGGGGCGGTTGAACTCGCCGGCGCGGATGGCTGCGAGGAAGGTGTTCCACTCGGGGGTGGTGTAGTGGTGCGGGGGTAGGGCGCGGTTCTTGGTGTCTCGGATCGCGACGCCGTCGGGGAGGAACGCCACCTCGACGCAACCGCCGCCGTTGCCCCCGGCGCCGCTGAAGCTGCTCTTCCGCCACGTGGAGTCGGCGGGGATCAGGGCGGGCATCGACACCTTCTTCGCGGTCGCGGACTCTACGTCTGGGCGGCCACCTGCTCGATGAGGGCGACGGAGTCCGCCGGGCTCAGGGCCTCCGAGCGGAGGTGGTCGAACATGAGTGTAGCCCGGGCGACGTCATCCTCCTTCTCCAGGTGCACCGCGCCCAGCGGGTGCTCGACGTAGACCATGTCGGGCACGGCGAGCGCGTCAAAGCTGAGCAGGGCGAACGCGCCGTCCAGACTCGGATGGGCGCCGACGCGTGTCGGGAGCACCTGCAGTGTGACCGAATCCAGAGCTGCGGCGTCGACGAGCCGGACGAGCTGCGCACACATCACGTCCGGCCCACCGACCGGGCGATGCAGCGCCGACTCGTCGACGATGGCCACCAGCCGCAGCGGCTGCTCGGCGGAGGTCAGCCGCTCCTGGCGGATGAGCCGCACCGTGACGTAGTTCTCCAACTGGGACTCCAGCCGCTCCGGCAGACCTGACCGGAACAGCGCGCGGGCGTACTCGGCGGTCTGCAGCAGACCCGGCACGTAGGCGAGCGTGAAGTCCCGCACCAGGGTCGCCTCGGCCTCCAGTGGCACGTAGCCCTTGTCGTCCAGACCGTAGGCCCGCCACCAGCCGCGTTGGCTCGCCGCCCGGGTGAGAGCGACGAGCTCGGTCCAGCGTTCGCCGCCGACGTCGTAGAGATCCAGCATGCCGCGCACGCTGTGCACGTCGACGCGCTGGTGGGCGTTCTCGATCCGGCTGAGCTTGCTCGGTGACCAGTCGAGGAGCGGCGCCGCCGCCTCGAGGGTCAGTCCGGCCTTCTCCCGCAGTGCCCGTAGCTCCCGGGCGAGCTTCACCCTCTGGACCGTGGATCCCCGTCGCACCTTGATGCTCCCCTCTTTCGCAACAGTTGACGACCCATCCTGGCAGACGACGATCACAATCTGGAATTTGCAACTGATCCGCTGCTGACCATCTCCTGACGTGAGGACCCTCATGACGAGACCCACAGAGAGGATCGTCGTGACTGAAGAAGAACGGGACCGGTTGCTCGCCGGCGCCACCACCATAATCGCAAGGTGGGAGACGTGGTCGAAGCGGCTCGCCAAGCACGTCGCCGACCCGAGTGGGCGCTGTATCGCCTGCTACGAGAGCGCTCACATCGTGACCCGCTGGCCGTGCCTACTCGCGTCGATCGCCGCCGCCGTGCGGGAAAAGCAAAGCACTTCTGCCCCCGGACAGAACCACGGTTCCAACGCGTCGCCCACCGATCAGTTACCCTCCCTGGAAAGGCAGCACCCTGTGATCCTGCACCACCGCACCTCCGGTGCCGTCACCGCCTTGCCGGCCGGGGGGATCGCATGAACGACTGGCGGCAGCGGGCCGCCGCGCTGGCCGAGCCGCTGGCGGCACGCGACGGAGTGGACCCGCAGTGGGCCGTGGCGTTCGCCGAGGTGCCCCGGCACGTGTTCGTCCCCCGCTTCTACCACGACCTCGACGTCCCCGAGCTCATCGACGGCACCGACCCGGACCAGCAGCAGGAGTGGCTCGACGGGGTCTACAGCGACCAGTCGCTGGTCACCGCGCACGCGCTGATTCCGGGCACGAACGACGTCTGGCTGCCCACCAGCTCCTCCACGCGCCCCAGCCTGATCGCCCGCATGCTCACCCTGCTCGACGTCCGCTATGGGCACCGGGTGCTGGAGATCGGCACCGGCACCGGGTACGACACCGCGCTGCTGTGCCACCGCCTCGGGTGGGGCAACGTCACCAGCCTCGATATCGACGCCCAGCTCGTCGACCTCGCCCGGGACCGGATGGCCACCCTCGGCCAGCACCCGACGCTTGTCGCCGCGAACGGGACCGCCGGGCTGGCCGCCCACGGCCCGTACGATCGGATCCTCGCGACCTGCGCCGTCCCGACGATCCCCACCGCCTGGATCACCCAGCTCCGACCCGGCGGGCTGATCGTGGCCGACCTGCGCGGCGAGCTCACCTCCAGCCTGCTGGTGGCCCGCAGCAACGGCGACGGCACCGTCAGCGGGCAGTTCCTCGACGAGCCCGCCCACCTCATGTGGCTGCGCGCCCAGGTCGACAACCCCCTACGCGACGGCGGCCAGCTCACCACCCACAGCGACTACGACGGTGCCCACGCCACGGCCACTCCGTTCGACGCCGACATCCTCGACGAGCCGGGTTTGCGGGTCATGCTCCAGTTCACCGCACCCGACATCGACCAGATCTGGACCTCCGCCCGCGGCGGCCGGACCCTGGTCCGCGTCTGCGACGACCGCGGCGCGTGGGCCGAGCTCGACCCGACCACCGGCATCCTCCTCCAGGACCGCCCCACCGACCTCGTCGCGCGCGTCGAGAACGCCGCCCACCTGTGGCACGAGCACGGCCGTCCGGAACCCACCCGGCTCGGCGTCACCGTCGGCCCCACCGGCTGGACCCTCTGGCGGGACTCACCACAGCACCCCATCACCTGGATGCCCACCGGCGAGCGACGAGCAACCCCAGTGCACCCACCGAGAAACCCACCGGTGACAGCGTCACTCCGCTCGGCCTGCCGCCGGATCCTCGGCCACGACTGACCCCGGACCGGGCCGGTTCGCCCTCAGTATGGTGAATCCCATCCGGCCGAGGTGCCCAATCGAGCACGGCGAGTTCCGTGTTCTTCGAGCGGCTCAACACCGAGTGCCACGACCTGCATCCGTGCGGCCGCGGCCGGCTGGGGATGACGCCGGTCGACGTGCTGCGCCACGATCTGGAGGCCGAGAAACCCACCGACCTGATCCTGGTGGGGTCCGGCGAGAGCGCGCCGAGTCCGCACCGACGAGCTGGGGCGCGACGTGGGGCAGCTGCTGTGTGCCGAGTACCCGAAACTCGCCGCCGCCGTCCATGCACAACTCGACGTCGACCGGCTGGATCCGACCGACTACGTGTTCGTGCCGGTGCACGCCTGGCAACTCGCACAGGTCGTCCGCCCGCTGCTCGCCGACGAGATCGCCGACCGCACGCAAGTACGGCGTCGCGGTGGAAGCCCACCTGCAGAACTGCATAGTCACATTCGTCGATGGCGTGCCTACCCGGTTGGTGTTGCGAGACTGCTCTTCACCGACCTGGCCGCTGACCCGGCACTGCGCGGGGACGTCGCCACCGACCGCGCCGTCCTTCTCGGACCCACCCTGCCCACCAAGGCCTTCGCACGTATGCGGCTGAACCCAGCCGGCGGTGACCATGTCCGCCCGCGGTCGGCGACAGGTGGAGCATGAGCTCCGCTCCCAGCTCGACGCGCCGCCGGTGTGGCTGGTCCCGGCACCTCCTTGGAGGCGTTGGCTGCGCAGGACCCGGGGCGGTTCGGCTTCACCGATCCGCCTGAGCACACCCGGCTGCGGCGGCGGCTCGCCGGTAAGTTCACCGTGCGGCAGCTGGCGGACAGCCGGCCATGGAAGGCGTCAGCGCTGAGCTCGACCACTCGATCGTGACGCTTGAGGGTTCAGGCCGGTGTGCGGGTGGTGCCGTGTGCGGCGAAGGACCGCCGGTCGCCAGCCCACACCGTGCGGGGCGCGACCGCCTGCAGCCGGTCGAGCTCGTCCGCTGACAGCTCGAGGGCTGTTGCTGCGGCGTTCTCGTCCAACCGCTTGAGACGGCGGGTGCCGGGGATGGGGACGACGTCGTCACCCTGGGCGAGCAGCCACGCCAGCGTGAGCTGTGCCGGGGTCACACCGCGGGCGCCGGACAGCCGGCCCACCTCGTCCACGACCGCCTGATTGCGCGCCAGGGCCGCACCGATGAAACGCGGGTCGTCACGACGGAAGTCGTCGCCGCTGAAGGTCTGCGTCGTGACGGCGCCGGTGAGGAATCCCCGTCCGAGCGGGCTGTAGGCGACGAGGCCGACGCCCAAGCGTCGTGCCGTGGGCACGATGTCGTCCTCGACCTCGCGCCACCACAGCGACCACTCGCACTGCAACGCGCTGATCGGATGCACGGCGACCGCGCGTTCGAGCTCGTCGGCGCTGGCTTCCGACAGCCCCAGGTAACGCACCTTGCCCTCGTCGACCAGCCCGGCCATCGCCCCGACGGTCTCCTCGATCGGAACGTCCGGGTCGATCCTGTGTTGGTAGTACAGATCGATGTGGTCGATGCCGAGCCGGGCGAGGGAGGCCTCGCAGTAGCCGCGGACGTTCTCGGGACGGCCATCGACCCGGACAGCGCCGTCGTCACCGCGCACGATCCCGAACTTCGTGGCCAGCACGACCTGCTCGCGACGGCCGGCGATCGCCCGGCCGATCAGCTGCTCGTTGTGGCCGCGGCCGTAACTCATCGCGGTGTCCAGCAGCGTGACGCCGACATCGATCGCGTGCCGCACCGTAGCCTCGGACTCGTCATCGTCGGCAGGCCCGTACGCCTGCGAGAAGCCCATGCAACCCAGACCGAGCGAGGAGACGACCAGGCCCGCGGGGCCGAGTTCTCTGATCTTCATGAAGCCGACGCTAGTGCACCGCTAGACTTTTACCCATACTCTGATATTGCTAGTAAGACGGGTGCCAGGATGAGCGGGGACAGCGGAACGGATACCACCGAGCGGGGTGTCAACGCCCGCGAGCTGGCGGACCTGCTTCGTTCCCGCCGCGACCGATTGCTGCCTGGCGACGTCGGGCTGCCCGTCGGCGCGAGACGGCGAGCGCCGGGCTTGCGCCGTGAGGAAATCGCTCAGCTGGCCGGGATCTCCACCACCTACTACACGTTCCTCGAGCAGGGCCGGGATCTGCACCCGTCCCGGCAGGTCCTTGACGCGCTCGCCCGTGCGTTGCGGCTCACGTCCGCCGAGCGCGACCACATCCACGCGCTCGCCCGGGAGGTCCCGGCGTACGTGGCCCGCGGCGCGGCAGAAACTCTCGCGCCCGCCGTGGCCGCGCTCGTCGACCGCCTCGACCCGCACCCGACCTACGTCACCGGTCGCTACTGGGATGTGCTGGGCGCGAACCGCGCCGCGCGGGCGCTGTGGACCGACTGGCCCGCCCTGCCGGTCGAGCGCCGCAACATCCTGTGGTGGACCTTCACCGACCCTGCCGCCCGCACCGTCCTCGTCGAATGGGAGGCCGAGGCCGCGGCCCAGCTCGCCCGGTTCCGGTCCGCCGCCGCCCGGCATCCCGACGACCCCGCCTTCCGCGCCCTTGTCGAACGCCTGCAGCGCAACAGCCCCGAAGTCAGGGCCTGGTGGCCCCGCCACGATGTCGCACCGCTCAGCTCGGGTAGCAAGCGGCTCCATCACCCCGTCCTCGGTCACCTCGAACTGCGCCACGTCGTGCTGCAGGTGGCCGAGGACCCAGAGCAGAAGCTCGTCACCTTCGCCGCTGTCGACCCGACGGACCAGGCGCGTATCGCGGAACTGCTGGCGACCAGCGACCGGTAGCCCGTCGCCGCCGTCGTGCGCCGAGAGGCTCCCGCTGCACGCACCGACCGTCCCGCCGGTCGCGCCCAGGAACTGTCCGCCCGCGGTCGGCGACTGGTGGGACATGAGCTCCGCTCCCAGCCCTGCAGGCGAGGCCCCGGTCCCGCTGCTCCTGTCGCTGCTGCGCAACGGCGTCGCCCCCATGCCCGAACTGGAGTGCGTGAACAGCGACAGGTACGCGGACTGGACCAGCGCCGTCACCGAGGACGCCTCCCGCGCCGGGGTGAACGCGACACCGACCGTGAAAATGAACGGCCAGGACATCGAGAACACCGACGCGGCGCTGCGCCAGGCCGTCGAGGCCGCCAGCTGAGCACGCGCTCGATCACATCGCGG
The DNA here is from genome assembly GCA_038257875.1 of Mycobacteriales bacterium. GTDB lineage: Bacteria > Actinomycetota > Actinomycetes > Mycobacteriales > Pseudonocardiaceae > Pseudonocardia. The sequence continues at coordinate 30,975 of JBBSQN010000023.1, read as the reverse complement.
CGGCGCGGCTGCATGCTGGTGCGCAGCAGGATCAGTGGCCAGACCCAGGCCGTCACGGCAGCTCGTCTGTTTCCAGGTCGGGATCCAGGGCTCGCAGCGCGGCGGCGCTTCCGGTGAGCACGGGCCAGCCCCGGCGGTGGGCGGAATGCACGACGCAGGCCAGGGCCAGGGCGTCGGAGGTCAGCGCCGCTGGGTCGGCGGCGCCGGCGAGGATGCGACCCAGTTCCGGGGCGTCGGCCTCGGTGAACGGGTCGTGCAGCGTGACCGGAAGGTCCAGCAGCGCGCGCAGGACGTCGTGGGCGGACTCGCGGGTGGCGGCGTAGGCCAGCGGGAGCGTCGCGACCGGGACGGCCACGGCCATCCCCACCTCCATCGCGGACCAGACCAGGGACTGGGCATACGGTTCTACCCGGGCCCAGGCGGCGAGGGCGTGGTGGTCGAGCACCCATCCGCCGAAGGCTTGGCTCACGCGCCGGGGCCCTGCGGCCCGATGCGACGTGCGACGAGGTTGCGAGCCCATTCCAGGGCGTGCTCCGGTGGCTTGCCGAACCGGCGCTCGAGCACGGCCAGACCGTCCTCCCGGGCACGGCGGAACGCCACGGCCTCCGTGACATACCGGCTGACGGACTCGACCTGGCCGGACTCGGCGAGACGCTCCACGGCCTCAGCGTCGTCGATCGGCAGGGTGATGGTGATCTTCTTGGTTGTCCGCTCCCTGGGCGCCATACCGATACGCTATCGGTATGGCGCCACTGTGATCCAGCAGGCCTTCCGTCATGAGCAGAAACGCAGCTCCAGCGCGTCGTGCACCGGCCGATAGCCGATCCGCGGGTACAGGGCGGTGGTCGTCGCGTTGGCGAGGTCCGCGAACAGCAGCACCCGCTCCGCCCCCGCGTCGAGCGCCCACTGCGTGGCCGCCGCCGCGACGGCCGCCGCGTAACCGTGCCGGCGGTGCTCAGGCGGGGTGTAGACGGGCCCGATCCGCGACATCCCGGCCACCGGGCACCGCGCCGACGCCTGCGCGACCGGCACCCCGTCGATCTCCCAGAGCAGCTCGCCCGAGCCCAGCCGCAACGAGCGTGCCGCCAGCTCCCGGGGGGTGAGCGGGTCGATCCACCCGTGATGGACCTCCTCGGCGAAGTCCGAACGCCACATCTCGAGGACGTCGAGGTCGCTGTCGTCGGCCCGCCGCGCCGCACCAGGCACCCCGACCGGCGCCACGAACGTGCCGAGAGCGAACAGCCGCATCCGGACGTCAACCTCGACCCGCGCGCCCGTCCTAGCAGCGTGCGCAGCCGCGAACGCCTCGGCCTCGGTGGTCGGCCCGGTGACGCCCGGCAGCCCCGGATCGGCCTCGGCGAGCACCGCCGCGACCGAGCCGGCGTACGACGGCGGCACCGCCGAAACGACCACCGACCGCGACGGGGTGCGCAACGCGGCCCCGACGACCTCGCCGGCCTCGTGCACGGTGAGCAGCGCTGCCGCGGGCTCCCCGACCCGGCACAGCGTGTCGAGCACCGTGAGCGCGACGTTGTGCCGCAACGGGTCGGCATCGAGCAGCGGGCCAGCCAACGCAGCGAAGGCGCCCACGTCGTCGTGCACCCGGATGTCCACGGGTCCACCCTGCCGCGCTGACGCGCCCGTGCGCGGAAACCGTCGCTCCGACAGCGATTTCCGCGCACGAGCGGGTCAGAGCACCACATTCGACTTCCCGGATCGTCAGGACCAGAGCGACGAGATCGGGGCCACCTGGATCCGGTCGTCGAGCGGGAAGCTGTGCGGCCCTGCGTGCAGGACAATGCCGGCGATCATGCGCGCCCCCAGCCGGTCACGGAGCCAGAGCAGGTGCCGCGCGTCCGAAAGCCGCGCGGTCGCAGCGGCCTTGACCTCGATCCCGATCACCCGCCCGTCCGCCAGCTCCACGACGACGTCGATCTCGTGGCGGCCGTCACGGTCACGCAGATGGAACAGCCGGGGCGCGGTCTCCGCGACGGTGAGCTCGGCTCGGAGCTGGGCGACCACAAAGCTCTCCAGCACCCGGCTCAGAAGGTCCGGCGAGCGGAGCACACCGGCCGGATCGACACCCAGCAGCGGCCCGAGGAGGGCGGGGTCGACGAGGTGTCGTTTCGGGGCACTGGTGAGCCGGGCGAGCTGGCTGGTGCTCCAGGCGGGAAGCAGATCGACGACCAGCAAGGCGGCGAGCAACCGGTCGTAACCGACAGCCGTCGCGCGGTTGACGCCGGCCGCCTCGTACAACGACTTGTGCTCCGGCGCACCGGCCGTGTTGGCCGCGAGTGCCTGCAGGTAACGGCGCAGCCGTACCGGATCCCGCGCCCCGTCGACGAGTGCGCCGTCCCTGGCGACGATCTCGTCGACATAGCTGACCCACCATCGGCGACGCAGCCGCTCGTCGTCCTGGAGAGCCGCGTCGGGCAGGCTGCCACGCAAGGCAGCTTCGACGTAGTCGACAAGCCCCCAGGGGCGTCCCGCGGGGTGCAGACCGGTCGGGCCATCGCGCGCGACGACGTCGAGCACCGACTCCGTCTGCGGGTCGCCGTCGAGCTCGCGCTGGCAGAGCCCCCACATCGGCAACCGCACGGCGCGACCGGTGAGCGGCCAGCCCGCGGACGTCAGGTCGGTCTGTGCCGACCCGGTGATGACGAACCGCCCGACACCGGACACGTCGTCGACCGCTCGCTTCACCGCGCCCAGCACGTCCGGGACCAGCTGCCACTCGTCGATGAGCAGTGGCGCGGACCGGATGCGCAGGGCTGTGTCGGGATCGGCGCGGACGAGATCGGCGTCGGCCGGCCGGTCGAGCCGCAACATGTCCACGACGTGACGGCCTGCCGTCGTCGTCTTCCCGCAGGCCCGCGGGCCGACGACCAGGACCGCCGGCAAGCCGTCGAGCAGCTCGGCCAGCAGCCCGTCGACCATCCTCGGGAGATACTCCACCGGCTGGACACTAGCGCTCTCGCGCACCATTGACTAGCGCTCTCGCCCGCATCCCGCTGTCGTTCTCGCGCACTCGAGAGCGTCGCTGCAGCCCTTCCGTCCAGCCGCGCTGCCGCGCTCGTGCGCGGAAATCGTCGCTCTGACAGCGATTTCCGCGCACGGGCTCGTCAGAGCACGGGGAGGTAGGTGGCTAGCTCGTGCGGGGTGACGTGGCGCCGGTAGGCGTCCCACTCGGCGCGCTTGTTGCGCAGGAAGAAGTCGAACACGTGCTCGCCGAGGATCTCGGCGACCAGCTCCGAGTGCTCCATCACGCCGAGGGCCTCGGTGAGGTTCTCCGGCAGCGGCTCGTAGCCCAGGGCGCGGCGCTCGGTGTCGGTGAGCGACCAGACGTCGTCCTCGGTGGGCGCGCCGAGCTCGTAACCCTTCTGCACGCCCTGCAGCCCGGCCCCGAGGATCACCGCGTACGCGAGATAGGGGTTGCACGCGGTGTCCAGCGTGCGGATCTCCACCCGCCGCGTGGACGACTTGCCCGGTGAGTACATCGGCACCCGGACCAGCGCCGAGCGGTTGGCGTGGCCCCAGCAGACCGCCGTCGGCGCCTCCCCGCCGGTGATCAACCGCTTGTAGGAGTTCACCCACTGGTTGGTCACCGCGGTGACCTCCCGAGCGTGCCGCAGCACACCGGCGACGAACGCCTTGCCCGTCTCGGACAGCTCGTAGGGGTCGTTCGGGTCGTGGAAGGCGTTGCGGTCACCCTCGAACAGCGAGAAGTGGGTGTGCATCGCCGAGCCCGGCTGCGCGGAGAACGGCTTGGGCATGAACGACGCCTTCACGCCCTGGGTGATCGCGACCTCCTTCACCACGTAACGGAAGGTCATGATGTTGTCGGCCATCGTCAGCGCGTCGGCGTAGCGCAGGTCGATCTCCTGCTGGCCGGGCCCGTCCTCGTGGTGGCTGAACTCCACCGAGATGCCCATCGACTCCAGCGTCTCGATCGCGTTGCGTCGGAAGTGCGGGGCGATGTCGTGGCTGGCCTGGTCGAAGTAGCCGCCGGAGTCGGCCGGGACGGGAGCGCTGCCGTCGGCGGGCAGGTCGCGGAGCAGGTAGAACTCGATCTCCGGGTGGACGTAGCAGGTGAAACCGGCCTCGCCGGCCTTGCTCAGCGCGCGGCGCAGCACGTACCGCGGGTCGGCCCACGACGGGGAGCCGTCGGGCATCGCGATGTCGCAGAACATCCGCGCCGAGTAGTGCTCCCCCGCCGCCGTCTCCCAGGGCAGCACCTGGAACGTCGACGGGTCCGGCCGGGCCACCATGTCCGACTCGTAGACGCGCGCGAAGCCCTCGATCGCCGAGCCGTCGAACCCGATGCCCTCGTCGAACGCCCCCTCCAGCTCCGCGGGTGCGACCGCCACCGACTTGAGGTAGCCGAGCACGTCGGTGAACCACAGCCGCACGAAGCGGATGTCGCGTTCCTCAAGCGTACGAAGCACGAACTCCTGCTGGCGGTCCATGGTCGCCGAGCCTAGTACGCCAACCGCACGTGGTGATGTTTCGACGTGTCGGCATCGTGTGAAAATCGCACCCTCCCTAGGACACCGTCGGCTACGCTGACCGTCGTGCGCTTTCACCGCTTCCTCTGACGGGCTCCGTGCTCCGGACCCCACACTGCGATCCGCAGCATGTCCGCTCCTGGAGGAGTCGTGTCCCGCGCCGTCGCCCTGCCCGCCCGCGCCCTCGCGCACCTGACCGCGACCGACCTGCACGTCGCCCGGGGAGGCCGCCCGGTCCTCACCGGAGTCGATCTCACCGTCTCCGCCGGCACCCGGCTCGGGGTCGTCGGGGAGAACGGCCGCGGCAAGACCACGCTGCTGCAGCTCCTGGCGGGCACCCTGGCCCCCGACACCGGCTCCGTGCACCGGGTCGGCACGCTCGATGTCGTCGACCAGGAGATGGCGGTCGCCGAGAACCACACGATCGGCGACCTCATCGACGTCGAGCTGGCCGACGCCCGAACCGCGCTGCAGGAGCTCGCGAGGCGCACCCAGGCCCTCGTCGAGGAGCGTCTCGACGCCGAGGAGGAGTACGCCGCCGCCCTCGCCGCTGCGGAGGCCCTCGAGGCCTGGGACGCCGACCGGCGCATCGACATCTCCCTCGCCGCACTCGGCGCCGTCGACGACCGCACCCGGCGCCTGGCCGAGCTCTCCGTCGGCCAGGGCCACCGCGTGCGCCTCGCCTGCCTGCTGGGTGCCGGCCACGACCTGCTGCTGCTCGACGAGCCCACCAACCATCTCGACGCTAGCGGGCTCGACCACCTCACCACCCGGCTTCGCGAGCATCCCGGCGGCGTCGTGCTCGTGAGCCACGACCGGGCGCTGCTCGGCGACGTCGTCACCTCGGTCCTCGATCTCGACCCCACCCGGGACGGCCGTCCCCGTGCCTACGGCGGCGGATACTGGGGCTACCGCGAGGGCCGCCGCGCCGAGCGGGAACGGTGGGTCACCGAGCACGAGACGCAGCAGGTCGAGCACCAGCGGCTCACCCGGGACCTGGCAGCGGCGCAGCAGCGGTTGTCCACCGGCTGGCGGCCGGAGAAGGGCACCGGCAAGCACACCCGCGCCACCCGCGCACCGGCGCTGGTACGGGCCGTGCACCGCCGCCGCGACGAGCTCGCCGCGCACGCCGTCGCGGTTCCCGAGCCACCGCTACGGCTCGCCATGCCCCAGCTCCCCTCGGTGCCCGACGTCGCCGTCCTGCAGGCCGAGGACGTGACCCTGGCCGGGCGCCTGGACCGTCCGACATCGCTGACGCTGCGCTCCGGTGACCGCCTCGTCGTCACCGGCCCCAACGGGTCCGGCAAGTCGACGCTGCTGTCGATGCTCGCGGGCCGTCACGAGCCGACCACCGGCAGCGTGCAACCGGCGCCGGAGGTGCGCGTGGGGCTGCTGGCGCAGGAGTCACCGGCACCCTCGCCGCGGCGCGCCGACGACGTGTACGAGGGGGCCGTCGACCAGATCGTCCTGTCGGGGTGGCTCGACGAGGACGAGGTGGTGGCCCTGGCACCGCTGGGCGTGCTCGCGGCCACCGACGTCGCTCGCCCGGTGACCGAGCTGTCGATCGGACAACAACGCCGCCTCGACCTGGCCCTGGTGCTGGCCGCACGACCCCATGTCGTGCTGCTGGACGAGCCGACCAACCACCTGTCCACGACACTGACCGACGAGCTCACCGAGGCCCTGGTCGCCACCGCCGCGGCCGTCGTGGTCGCCACCCACGACCGGCAGTTCCTCCGCGACGTTCCCACCTGGCCCCGTCTGCGCCTCTGACCGGGTCCGAGCCGCTCATTCCGGCTGACACGTCTTGCCTGGTTCCGGCAACGTGGTGTCGATCAGGTACCGCGCAACCACGTCATCGACGCACGCGACGCCGCGCAGCGCCACCGTGTGCTGCGTGCCCTCGTAGGTGAGCAGGCTTCCGCCGAGCGCCGTCGCCAGGTCCACGCCCGCCTGGTAGGGCGTGGCCGGGTCCCCGGTGGTCGAGACGACCAGCGTCGGTGGCAGACCCTCGACCTGCGGGACGTGCGGCGTGCTGGTCGGCGGCGACGGCCAGAACGCGCACGAGTCGAGCGCTGCCACGACCCCGCGGCCGTTGTCTCGAAACGGCGCCGCCTCGTTGGCACGTCGGATCAGCTCGCCCTCCGCGGCCCGGTCGGTGATGCGTTCCTCGTCCACGCAGCTGATCGAGACGAACGCCTCGTTGCCGTTGCCGTAGACCCCGTTCGGGGCGCGGTCGTAATAGATGTCACCGAGCGCGAGCAGGAGCCGCCCGTCACCGGTCGCCAGCCCCGAGATGCCGCGGGACAGGATCGGCCAGAGGTTCTGGGCATAGAGCGCCTGGACCGTACCGGTCACCGCGTCGTCGTAGGACAGGATGCGGGGGCCGACGGGCAGCGGCGCGTCGATCAGTGGTCGGGTGAGCGCTTGGAACGCCGCCGTCGCCTGCGTGGGGTCGGCGCCGAGGGGACAGTTCGGCTGCTGCGCACAGTCGCTGGCGTAGGCGTCGAACGCCTGCTGGAAACCCGCGTTCTGCTCCACCACCCGGTCCACGGTGCTCTGCGTCGGATCCAGCGCCCCGTCCAGCACCAGGGCGCGGACGTTGTGCGGGAACGCCTCGGCGTACCCCGAGCCGATCCGGGTGCCGTAGGAGTAGCCGAGGTAGGTCAGCTTCTCGTCGCCGAGCGCGGCGCGCAGGATGTCGAGGTCGCGGACGACGTCGCGGGTGCCGACGTTGGCCAGCACCTCCGGCCCGCCCGAACGCTGCGTGCAGCGTTCGGCGTACTGCCGGTTCTCCGCCTCGGTCTGCTCGACTCCAGCCGGCGACGGGTCGACGTCGAGGTCGGCCCGCTCGAGCTCCCACTCGGCGTCGTTGAGGCAGTTGATGGTCGGCGTGCTCGCCCCGACCCCGCGCGGGTCGAACCCGACAAGATCGAAACGCTGCGTGACCGGGCTGTCGTTGAGCCCCTTGGACAGCGACGGCACCAGGCTCATCCCCGACCCTCCCGGCCCGCCGGGGTTGACCAGCAGCGACCCGATGCGGTCGCCGGTCGCCTGCTGGCGCAGCACGCCGATCTGCGCGGTGTCTCCCTCCGGGGAGGTGTAGTCCAGGGGCACCTCCAGACGCGCGCAGGCGAACCTCGCGTCGGCGAAGGCCGCGCGGTCGTCGTCGGTGGTCGCGTAGTCGGCGCACGGGCCCCACGAGAGCTGCTGGTCGTAGAAGCGCTGCAGCTCCGGCACGCCGGCGCCGGGCGAGCCCGAGCCGACCGAACCCGACGTCGGCTGGGTGCACGCCGCCAGCACCGCGAGGGCGGAGCAGAGGGCGGCGGCGAGTGTGGTCGATCTCTTTCCGGCAGACACGCGGCCAGCATGCCAGTGCAGCTCGGCCGCGCATCTGCTGACACGCCACTGAGCCGCGCGATGATGACATCATGCCGCAGCTGCGTCTGGCCCTTGCCCAGCTCAACGCGAGCGTCGGCGACCTTGCCGGGAACGCCGACGCCGTGCTCGCGTGGTGTCGGCGCGCCGCCGACGCCGGGGCCGACGTGGTACTGCTGCCCGAGATGATGCTCACCGGCTATCCCGTCGAGGACCTGGCGTTGCGCCAGTCGTTCGCGATCGCGTCGCGGCGCGCGCTGGACGCGCTGACCGCCCGTCTCGCCGAGGCCGGGCTGGGTGAGCTGCTCGTCGTCGTCGGCTACCTCGACCTCGACGACGCCGGCCCGCGCAACGCCGCCGCGCTCATCCACCGCGGCGCCGTCGTCGACCGGTATGACAAGCACCACCTGCCCAACTACGGCGTGTTCGACGAGTTCCGCTACTTCTGCCCGGGCTCGGCGCTGCCGATCGTGCGCGTGCGCGGTGCCGACCTGGGCGTGGTGATCTGCGAGGACATCTGGCAGGACGGCGGGCCGGTCGCCGCCTACGGCGCGCTCGGCGTCGACCTGCTGCTGTGCCTCAACGGCTCCCCCTACGAGCGCGCCAAGGACGACACCCGCGGCGCGCTGGTCGCCCGGCGGGCGCGAGAGGCGGGCGCGCCGATGGCGTATGTCAACCTCGTCGGCGGGCAGGACGAGCTCGTGTTCGACGGCGACTCGATGGTGGCCGACGCGTCCGGCGTGATCGTCGCGCGGGCGCCGCAGTTCGTGGAACACCTGCTGGTGGTCGAGCTCGACCTGTCCGGCGGGCGCGGCACGAACGCCCGACCCGCAGGTTTCGAGGTCCGCCGGAGCACCCTTGACGCCACCCCGCCCGCCGACCGCCCGCCGCTGGACCCGCCGCCGCGGTTCGCGCCGCTCGGCGACGAGGACGAGGTCTGGTGGGCCCTGCGGACCGGCCTGGGCGACTACGCGCGCAAGAACGGCTTCCGGTCGGTCGTGCTCGGACTCTCGGGCGGCATCGACTCGGCGGTGGTCGCGGCGCTGGTGGTGGACGCGCTGGGCGCCGACGCCGTGCACGGGGTGTCGATGCCCTCGAAGTACTCCTCGGAGCACTCCCGCAGCGACGCCGCCGACCTGGCGCGGCGCACCGGCCTGCACTACACGGTGCAGCCGATCGACGAGATGGTGGCGGTGTTCGTCGCGCAGCTGGGCCTGACCGGGCTCGCGGAGGAGAACGTGCAGGCGCGCTGCCGCGGCGTCACGCTGATGGCGCTGTCCAACGCCGACGGGCACCTCGTGCTGGCCACGGGCAACAAGACCGAGCTCGCGGTGGGCTACTCGACGATCTACGGCGACGCTGTCGGCGGCTTCGCCCCGATCAAGGACGTGCCGAAGACGCTGGTCTGGCGGCTCGCGCGCTGGCGCAACGAACAAGCCCGGCGGCGCGGTGAGACGCCGCCGATCCCGCCGAGCTCGATCGAGAAGCCGCCGTCGGCGGAGCTGGCACCGGGCCAGCTCGACAGCGACTCGCTGCCCGACTACGCGCTGCTCGACGACGTGCTCGACAGCTACGTGGAGTCCGACCGCGGCTTCGACGACCTCGTCGCGGCCGGCTTCTCGCCGGAGACGATCGAGGACGTCGTCCGGCTCGTGGACCGCGCCGAGTACAAGCGCCGCCAGTACCCTCCCGGCACCAAGATCACCACCAAGGGCTTCGGCCGCGACCGCCGCCTCCCCATCACCAACACCTGGCGCGAGCACCGCCCCTAACCCCCGCGAGTCGGTACGAAGTGGCGCGCGAGTCGGTACGCCTTGGCGGACGAGTCAGTACGCGTTGGCGGACAAGTCGGCGACCAGCGGCGACACCGTGTGAACCTCGTCCCAGCTCGACGCCACCGGGTGCGCCGCGGTGTCACGCTTGACCCGTCACACCCTGACGACCCGGGGACCCGCCAGCGGGCCTCGAGGGAGGACGGACAACGATGTCTGACACGTCCATCAGCGCGCCCACGACCTCGGCCGAGGTGGCGTCGCCGTACCGCTCGGGGCCCGCGGCCGCGATGCCGACAGCCACCAACCCCGGCAAGCCCAGACGCACCCGCATCCACCACCTGCGCGAGCTCAAAGAGCGGGGGGAACGGTGGCCGATGCTCACCGCCTACGACAGGTACTCCGCGGAGATCTTCGATGAGGCCGGCATCCCGGTGCTGCTCGTCGGGGACTCCGCAGCCAACAACGTCTACGGTTACGCCAACACCCTGCCGGTGACGGTCGAGGAGCTGCTGCCGCTGGTCAAAGCCGTCTCCTGGGCCACGAGGACCGCCCTCGTCGTGGCCGACCTGCCGTTCGGCAGCTACCAGATCAGCCCCCAGCAGGCGCTCGAGACGTCCTTCCGGTTCCTGAAGGAGGGCGGTGCGCACGCCGTGAAGCTCGAAGGTGGTGCGCGGTTCGCGCCACAGGTCGAGGCGCTTGCGAACTCGGGCATCCCGGTGATGGCGCACCTGGGCTTCACCCCGCAGAGCGAGCACGCGCTCGGTGGGTTCCGCATCCAGGGCCGCGGGGACGCGGGCGAGCGGCTCATCGAGGACGCACTCGCGCTGCAGGCGGCGGGGGCGTTCTCCGTCGTGCTGGAGATGGTGACCGCCAGCGTCGCCAAGCGGGTCACGGCCGAGCTCGTCATCCCGACGATCGGCGTCGGCGCGGGCCCGGACACCGACGCGCAGGTGCTCGTGTGGTCGGACATGGCCGGGATGAACCGGGGACGGAAGCCACGGTTCGTCAAGCAGTACGCCGACCTCGGCGGGATCCTGCTGGGTGCAGCCAGACGGTTCGGAGACGAGGTGCGCGACGGGTCCTACCCCGACGCGGAACACTCATACTCCTGAGGGAGGTACCCGACAGTCCGAAACGACCGACTCGACCACCATTTCGTACCGACTCGCGGGTCAAGGGGGGCGGCGGAGGCCGGCGACGGGGTCGCCGGCTTCGTAGCGGGCGAGCATGTGAACGGCTGGGCACTCGCGGCGCGCCCAGCGACCGCGCAGGGACTCCAGGCGGGCGAGATCGTCGTCGCGGCCGCTGAGGGCGGTTGCGGCCGCGGCGAGCAGCGTGCCGGTCCCGGCGTGTACCGCGGCGTCGGCCAGCCCGACGCGCGCGACGTACTGGTGCAACGCGGCGTCGGGAGTGGTCCGGCGTCCGGGGAGGGTGGCGTCGAGTACCAGGCCGGTGAGCAGGCTGAGCAGCTCCCCGTACAGCGAGAGGTCCGGGCAGGCGTCGAACGCCTTGAACTCGATGCGGCCCACCTCGGCGGGTAGGCGCGCCTCCCGGGTGAGCGACGGGTCGGCGTCGATCTGCGGGTGGCCGTCGCCGAGGTACACCAGAACCGCAGGGCGCAGGCCGGTTCGGACGTGGGTGCGCGCCGACAGCCCGCCCCACGGCGCACCGTCCCGAAACGGCGCGGAGAACGACAGCGACACCAGCCACGGGCTGTAGTACGTCAGCTTGCGAGCGACGTCGACGAGATCGGCCGCGTCGAGACCGGCGCAGGAGAGGTTGAGATCGGGGCCGTAGGTCGTCATGTGCAGGTGTGCTGTGCGGCTCTCCGGTGAGCTGAGCCGATGCCTGCGCTCCCACGCGTTCCACGGCGGTTCGATCACGTACTCGGAGCGCAGCGGGTTGAAGCCGATCACAGTGGTGTTCAGGTCACGACGGGCGATCTCGGCGTCGAGCAGCGCCGTGTCGGCCTGCAACGCGCCGACGGCAGCGGTGACAGAGTCGTGGATCCGCGTACGGACCTCGATGCCCTTCGGGTCGAAACACACCATCTTCCCGCGGGTGTCGAAGCGATCGTAGCCCTCGACGTACCAGCGCTTGCACGTGATCCACGGGTCGACGACGCGCAGCTCCGAGTGGTCGGTCGTGTTCTCGGGGAGCGCGTCGACCACGGTCTGCAGGTCGTCGAAGCTCGTGTCGGTGAAGTCGGCAAAGGTACCGTCCGTGTGCAGCAGCGCCACCTCGTGCTCGATTCCGTAGCGGAACGTGCCCGTCCGGAACGCGGACTGCGACACGTACCACCTCCGGGTGTACGGACGGACCGGCGTCGCCGAGATGAGGGTAGCTTTAGTCCGACCCCCACGCTGAGAGGTGCACGGTGATCGGCGACGACCTGCTGGCGGTGCTGCGCAGCCGCCAGTCCTCTCCCGCGCTCATCGCACCCGCCCCCGACCGCGACCAGCTACGCCAGCTGCTGCTCGTGGCCGGCTCGGCCCCCGACCACGGGCGACTGCGGCCCTGGCGGTTCGTGGTGGTCGACGGCCCCGCGATCGGCCCGCTCGGCGACGCGTTCGCCGCAGCCCACGCCGAACGCGACCCTGGATCAGACGCCGCCGGGCTCGACCGCTCCCGCGCCAAGGCGCTGCGCGCACCGATGATCGTCGTGGTGGTCGGCACGCCCCGCGAGCATCCGAAGGTGCCCGTGTGGGAACAGCGCGCCGCGGCCGCGTGCGCCGCGTATGGCCTCATGCTCGCCGCGCACGCCTGCGGCTTCGGCGCGATGTGGCGAACCAGTTGGTTCGGCGAGGCCCCGAAGGTGCGTGCCCACCTGGGCCTGCTCGACGGCGAGGAGGTAACCGGGTGGATCTTCCTCGGCACCCCGGCCGGTCGGGCACCCGCCCCGCGCGCCGAGCTCGAACCGCCGGTCACCTGGCTGAGCTGACACCCGTCCATCGAGCCGCCCGGCACTGCCCCGCGAGCTCGGGCTACAGCCAGCGCGGCAGCTTCGGGAGCGCTCGGCCGCTGCCGGTGCGCAGATCGCGCCCACGGGAGCGGCCGAGCAGCCAGGCGGCGAGCACGGACGCGGGGCCGGAGACCGTGACCGTAGCGGCCGATCGGTCGCCCACGACCCACGTCCCGCTGTCGGCGACGAGACGCAGCGGCGGGCACTCCGGCTTCGCGCCCATCGCAGCGGCCACATCAGTGAGCAGCACGGCGAGCATCGGCGCGGGGAAGTCGGCGAATGCGGCACCAACATCGAGGTCGACGGCGTGAATCCAGGTCTCCCGGGCACGTATCCAGGGGATGTCGAAGGCCGGGACCTCCGCGCCCTGCACGTTGCGCACGCGTGCGGACCAGGCGTCCTCGGGCATCTCGCGAATCACCCGGGTAAGCCGGGCGGAGGACTCGACGACGTCCTCCCGGATCGCCTCAGGGCTCCGGAGCGCGCCGGCCTCGATGTCGGCGTTGCGCTGCTCGGTGCTCGCGTAGGCCGGCCTGGGGACACCGGTACGAGCCCAACCCAGAAGATTGATCATGCCGTCGGCGTTGCGGGCGATGTGGCTGAGCACGTGCGCGCGGCTCCAGCCGGGCAGCGCGGACGGTGCGGCGAACGCGTCGTCGCCCATCCGCGTCATCAGCCCGTGCAGGTGTGCGGCGCCGTCGCCTGCCCAGGCGAGGGTGTTCGCCAGCGACCGGCTGCCCGCGCTCACGGTGCGACCTCGGCGCGGCAGGTGTTGCGACACTCCCCGACCCCGGCCACGGTCGTGACGAGCACGGCTCCGTCGGTGAGATAGCGCGGAGGAACGCGCGCGTGGCCGACACCGCTGGGAGTGCCGGTGGCGAGCACGTCGCCGGGGTTGAGGGTGAGGATCGAGGACAGGTAGACCACCAGGTCGACCGGTGAGAACACGAGCTCGGCGGTGCTGGACCGCTGCATCGTCTCGCCGTCGACGGTGCTGCTGATCTCCCAGCCGCCCGCGGGCAACTCGTCCGGGGTGACCAGCCACGGACCCAGCGGCGTGGAGCGTTCGAACGTCTTGCCCTGCAGGAACTGCGTAGTACGCCGCTGCCAGTCGCGCACGGTGACGTCGTTGAGCACGGTGTAGCCGGCGATGGCGACCCGGGCCTCGTCCTGCCCTGCCTGCCGGACCGGGTGACCGATCACGACGGCGAGCTCCGCCTCCCAGTCGATCTTGTCGGACACCGGCGGCAGGATGATGTCGTCGTGCGCTCCGACGAGCGCGGGTGCGAACTTGGCGAACACCGTGGGATAGTCAGGCGGAGTGCTGCCCATCTCGGCGATGTGGTCGCGATAGTTCAGTCCGACGCAGATAATCTTCTCGGGGGACGGCACGAGCGGGGCGTAGTCCAGCCCGTCCAGCGGGTGCGACGGGCCCGCCGCCGCAGCGGCGTGCTCGGCCCAGTCGGGGCGCTCCAGCAACGCCCGCACGTCGGCCTCGCCGGTCTCAACAGCCGCAGCGGCGTCCATCCGCACCGCCCGGATGCCTGTCGCCGTCCGGATCGTGGCCAACCTCATTGTGGCTCCTCACCAGTCGTCACGGCGGGCAGTCTGACCCAGCCTCCGATGGGCCACGCGCCGGGGCGCCCCCTCCCGTAGAGATCAACATTTGACTGCGCACCCGGCGCCGACCATCCTCGGGCCCTCGACCCGGTGACGGACAGTACCGGGAATCGATCCAGTGCCAGCAGTTGACGGGCCGTCGGCAGCCGGGGAAGGTCTTCCCTGGAGACTTTGCGCAGCGGCTCGTCCGCTCGTGCCTGCTCCGGGAGGTCGGACTGGTCGGGGGCCGGTCCGGCCTTCCACCCTGGTGCGAATTTTCGGGCTCCCACCCCTGTTGAGCAGCGGATTCAGTGCCGTCTGGGCTGGCCGTATGCTCAGTCCCGGGGGTCGTCGGGGTCGAGTCCGTGCAGCGGGAACACGTTGCGCCGCACCTCCAGGACGGCCTCGTCCACGCGGTCGGAGCCCTCGGTCCACGGCTGGTGGCCGGTGTCGCACCCGTCGCTCATCGAGGTCGGCAGCGACTGGCCGGTGAGCCCGGCGGTGTGCTCCACCCAGCCGGTGGGCAGCGTCCGGTCCGGCTCAACGTCACGGTCGAGCACCGTGGCGACGAGATGTGTCCACGAGCGCGGCACGACCCGGAACAGACCGTATCCCCCACCCCCGACGGCCAGCCACTTTCCACCGGCGGTGTGCTCGGCGAGCTCGCGCAGGGTGCGATAGATCGCCCGGTGCCCGTCGACGGACAGGCCCAGACTGGCAAGTGGGTCCTCGACATGGGTGTCGACCCCGCACTGGGTGAGAAGTATCTGCGGGTCGAAGGCCTGGAGCAGCGGCGGGACGACGGCGTGAAAGGCGCGCAACCAACCGCCGTCGGCCGTACCCGCGGGTAACGGCACGTTGACCGCGTAGCCGGCCCCCGAACCCTCGCCGTGCTCGCTGGACCAGCCGGTACCGGGCCACAGCGTCATCGGGTGCTGGTGCAGTGAGATCGTGAGCACCCGGGGGTCGCGATAGAACGCGGCCTGCACGCCGTCGCCGTGGTGGACGTCGACGTCGACATAGGCGATCCGGTCGAACCCGTGGTCGAGCAACCAGGAGATCGCAACGGCGCAGTCGTTGTAGACGCAGAAACCGGCGGCCCGGTCGGCCATGGCATGGTGCAGTCCGCCCGCGATGTTGACGGCGCGGTCGGTCCTGTCCTCGGCGATCTCCCGCGCCGCGAGCAGCGTGCCGCCGCACACCAGCGCGCTGGCCTCGTGCATGTCATGGAAGATCGGATTGTCCTCGGTGCCGAGCCCGTGGCCGACGCCGAACCGGGTCCCGGGTGCCGACTTCACCGCCGTCACGTACGGCGGGACGTGTACCCGCTGTATCTCCTCGTCGGGTGCCGGCACGGGCACGAGGGGCGCGACGCCCTCGATCACCCCAAGGTCAGCGGCCAGCCTCATGGTCAGGTCAAGCCGGATCGGATTCAAGGGGTGGGCGGCCCCGAAGTTATAGCCGAGGAACTCGGGTGTCCAGATCACCGCAGCCCGGCGGCCACCGGCGCGACTCATGGTGCCGCCCCGGTGGCGACGGGTCGCGACGGGTCGGCTGACCAGTTCGACCAGGAGCCGACGTACAGCGCGATCGGCTCCGACGGTGGTCGCAGCGCGGCATGCTCGACGGCGAGCACCAGCGCCGCAGCGGTGACCCCGGAACCGCAGTAGGCCCCCACCACGCCGCTGCTGCCGACTCCCAGGTCCACAAAGCGCTGCGCCAGCGCCGATGGCGGGAGCCACCGCCCGTCCGGGCCGACGAGGTCGGCAACCGGCGCGTTGACCGCGCCGGGGATGTGCCCGGCCCGGGGGTCGACGGGCTCGACCTCGCCGCGGTAGCGCGGAGCTGCTCTGGCGTCGAGCAACACGCCACCGCGGCCCACTGCGGCAGCACCGTCCGCGTCGAGAACCGGCATCCTGCCGGGCCGAACCGTGACATCGCCGGGCTCCGGGCACGAGGGCTCACCGGTGGTGGGCAGGCCCGCGGCGACCCAGGCGGCATAGCCGCCGTCGAGCACGGCCACCCGGTCTGCCGGCAGGCCGGCCCAGCGCAGCAGCCACCACACCCGCGCCGCCACCGCACCGTCGCCGTCGTCATGAGCGACCACGCAGGACCCCTCGTGCACTCCGGCGCGGCGGAGTGCGGCCTGTAACCGCGCAGCCTCGGGCAGCGGGTGGCGACCCGCGGGACCGGATGGGTCGGCAAGATCCACATCGAGATCCAGGTACACCGCGCCAGGGAGGTGCGCGGTGTCATGATCGGTCCGCCCGGGCGGACCACCGAGCCGCCAGCGCACGTCGATCACCACCGGCCGCTCGGACGCGTTCGGACCGGCCAACAGCGCCGCGAGGGCATGCGGCGCGATCATGGGAGTCAGAGGTATCATCACCTGGTCATCCTGCCCGGTATGGGTGAGGGGTGGCGACGCGTTGCCCGGATAGGATGGGGCCTTGACGAAAGGGCTGGGCGCGTGAACGAGCTCATTGATACCACTGAGATGTACCTCCGGACGATCTACGAACTCGAGGAGGAGGGCGTCGTACCGCTGCGCGCGCGGATCGCGGAGCGCCTCGGGCAGAGCGGGCCGACCGTGAGCCAGACCGTAGCCCGGATGGAGCGCGACGGCCTCGTGGTCGTAGCAGGCGATCGGCATCTCGAGCTGACCGACGCCGGTCGTGGTCGCGCCGTGTCCGTGATGCGCAAACACCGCCTGGCCGAGCGCCTGCTCTCCGACGTGATCGGACTGGAGTGGGAGTACGTGCACGCCGAGGCGTGCCGCTGGGAGCACGTGATGAGCGACGCCGTGGAGCGCAAGCTCGTGCAACTGCTCGACAACCCGACTATCTCCCCGTACGGCAACCCGATCCCTGGTCTCGACGAGCTGTCGAGCCGACCCGATGCCGTACCCGCAGGCATCTCCACTCCACCCACGCTGGAGGTGGGCCTGCAGCGCCTCGATGAGTTCGCCCGCCGCGGCGGTGGGCGCGTGGAGGTGCGACGCATCGCCGAGCACGTGCAGGTGGACACCGACCTCATGGCCGAGCTCAAGGGTGCGGGCATCGTGCCGGGACACGACGTGGAGGTGCAGGCCATCTGCCGGTTCGGCGACGCCGTTGCGGTCACCTCAGCCGCCGCCGGCTCCTCGGTTGCGCCACTGATCGCCCACGCCGTGCTGGTACGGGCACGCTGAGACCGCTCCCCCTCGGCCGAAGCCGCACCGTCTCGTGAGACGGTAGCGAACCACGCTCGAGGAGGACCCCTGTGAAGTTGCTCGTCACCGGCGGAGCCGGCTACGTCGGCAGTGTGTGCGCCGCGTACCTGGTAGACGCGGGCCACGACGTAACGGTGCTCGACGACCTGTCCACGGGTCACCTGGACGCGGTGCCCAACGGCACCCGATTCGTCGAAGCCGATCTCGCCGACGCCGCCGACGACGTGCTGGCGGACGGCTTCGACGGCGTGCTGCACTTCGCGGCCCGCTCGCTCGTCGGCGAGTCGGTACAGCGGCCGGAGCTGTACTGGTCGGGCAACGTGGTGACGTCCCTGCGGCTGCTCGACGCGATGCGCCGACACGGCACGGCACGGCTGGTCTTCTCCTCGACAGCCGCCACCTACGGGCAGCCGGCACAGGTGCCGATCCGCGAGGACACCCCCACCCGCCCGACCAACCCCTACGGCGCGAGCAAGCTCGCCATCGACCATGCGATCACCTCCTATGCCACCGCGTACGGGCTCGCTGCGGTGAGCCTGCGGTACTTCAACGTGGCAGGTGCGCACGGCCGGTACGGTGAGCGGCACGCGGTGGAGACCCACCTCATTCCGATCGTGCTGCAGGTGGCAGCCGGTCAGCGGGAGTCGGTGCAGGTGTTCGGCGACGACTGGCCCACCCCCGACGGCACCTGCATACGGGACTACATCCACGTCGACGACCTGGCCGCCGCCCACTTGCTCGCGTTGGAGCATGCGCGGCCCGGCCGGCACGGCGTCTACAACCTCGGGTGCGGCACCGGTTTCTCCGTGCGGGAGGTGATCGAGGCCTGTCGCACGGTGACCGGGCACCCGATCCCGGCGACCGCGGCGCCCCGGCGCGACGGCGATCCCGCCGTGCTCGTCGCGTCGAGCGAGGCCGCCACAGCCGAGCTGGGGTGGCGTCCCCAGCGCACCGACCTGGCCACCATCGTGGGCGACGCCTGGCGGTTCACCCAAAGCTGGCAGCCGGTCTGACCCGGCGCTGAGGCCGTCGCTGGTCGCTGTGGTCATCCGGAGCACCTGCGGGTGATCCGCCGCTGCTGACCCGGCAGCGAGCCGGTGACGAGACCTCGCTGCAGGCACTCCCGGATCTCCCCCGGCCGCATCCCGGTCGCGACGGCCGAGCACAGGAGCCCCGTGAGCCGGTGGCCGGGCCATGCCTGCTCGGCGCGGTCGAGCGCGACGTTGGCGAGTGCACCGTCCCCCCGCAACAGCGCCGACACCGCCAGCAGGGCAGCCGGCTCGGCCGCCTCCGGGTCGGGCGTCTCGCGGACCAGAGCCGTCCAGAGCTGCTCCGCTGCTGCCGCCTCAGGACCGGCGCATCGCAGCAACGCCGCATCCCGGACGGCGGGGACAGCGAGCGCCCCGGCGAGCGCCAGGACGCGGTCGTCGTCCAGGACGAGCCGTCCGGCACCCGCGTCGGCGATGGCCGAGTCGATGACGACCGTGTCCTCGACCCGTCCCGCCTCCGGATCGTCGGCCGCGGCATCGGTACAGCTCAGCATCTCGTCGACCGCCCGGACCAGCAACGTCTCGCGGCGCTGGACGCGCTCGGCGTCGGCCGGCGCCACCATGCGCGCCAGCTCCGCCCGGTCCGCGTGGACGACCTGCCCGCCCGCCACGGCCGCCGCTGCAAGCGGGGTGGACGAAGGGTCCGGAAGCGTCCCGGTACAGCCGCACGGCTCGAGGCAGGCCCATCGGGCCCCCGCCGCGGTGCTCTCCGCCCAGAGCACGGTCTGGACGTCGACTCCGTGCCCCTCCAGCAGACGGGTCACCAGATCGGTCAGCTCACGGCACGGCGGATCCGCGCCGCTGTCCCCACCGACGACAATCACCACCGCACCGGTGGGCGCGTCGAGGAGCAGGCCCTGGACGGCCGCGTCGCCGACAGCCTCGGCATCAATGCGCACGGCCTCGGGTGGAGGCAGGTCGACGCGCACGGTGAGACCGAGCCGACGGCCGGACGAGCCACCGGTCGCGACGAGCACCAGCGAGTCTCGAGGGTGGAAGCCGAGCAGCACGGGCACCGCGGCGACGAGCTCACCCGGATCACGGACGCGCAGGACCGAGCGGTCGGGCGGTTCGACCGCGGCGTGTCGGAATCTGTCTGAAGAGGCCATGCGCACAGCGTCGAGGACGGCGGGCCGTGACCGCGACCGTTACCCCGTTCGGCTGTGGACAGCCACGCTGGAAATGGGGCTGAATCGTCGTCAATCCGCTTGCTGTGGACAACCGCGCCGCCATCGGGCCGAATTGTCGTCGACGACTGCTACACTCACCCGCTTGCCGGGTGGGCCCGGGCACACGACGCTGACCGGGTGGACGTCGTCGTGGTAGTAGCGTGCGATGCGATCACCAGGCCTGGCGGTACCTTCCGCCGGTGCACCGAAAGTCGGCCTCAAGGGCGTCCAGCGCCGCACGTAGCTGCTCCTCGATGCTCACACGCGCCGTCTGTCGATTGTCGATGGCGAGGTGCGCCGCGGTGGGTACGGTATCGGGTTGCATGCGCGTGACGAAGGCATCGAAGGCCGCCAGCTTTCCGGCGTCACGCGGGGAGCCCCGACGCTCCAGCCGGTGCCGCAGCGTCACCGAGTCCGACCGGACCCAGATCAGCCGCACCACCCCACCGCCCAGCTCCTCGACCCACGACCGCCACCGGGCGGCGTCGCGGATCTGCTGGGTGAACGGCGCGCAGAGCAACACCGGGCAACCCCGCGAACGGATTTCCCTCGCGACGGCGGTCATCCCGCCGTACTCGTGGACCTTGACGTGCTTGTCGTACCAGGCGCCCTCCCGCTCCCCTGGCGGCCGTCCGGCCTCGGACAACGTCGCGGCCACGAACGACCCGTAGAGGGTGTCCTTGTCCAGGAGCGCAGGCACGGGCTCCAGCAACGCCAGCAAGTGGTCCGCGACCATGCTCTTGCCGACGCCCGGTGGACCAGCGACGACCCACACGTCCGCGAACCCCACGAGCGACGAGGCTAATACTCCAACCGCCCTTCTGGAGTCGTTGCGCGGTGCAGGCCCCGTCGGATTAGGCCCATGGTCGACGATCCTGCCCAACGGCCGAGGTCGACGCGACGTTATGGTCCTCGGATGGCTCCGGATCCACTGCTCACCGACGCCGTCGCCCCCGCAGCCCGGCGTTGCGAGGCGCTAACCCAGGCACACCGGTTGGCAATCTGGGTAGGCGCCGGGAAGCGCGTCACGCCGAAGCAGGTGCTTCGGCCCAGCGACGTGCCGGATGCTGCCCGCGTCCTGGCCGTCACGACACCGAAACGGTTCACCACGGCCGCGAACGTCCCCACGCTGCACCGCCTGTGGACGGTCGCCATGGCGGTCGGCTTCCTGCGGATCGCCGATGGTCACGCCGTCGCCGGTCCGGCGCTCGCGCAGTGGCGTGACGCCGACGACCCCACCGTGTGTGAACTGTGGCTCACCGGCCTGACCGCCGCGGTCACCGCCGACACCCACGAAGAGGACGAGGCTGAGGCCGTCGCGTTCGCCCGCTTCGTACTGGCCGCACTGGCCGCCGACCCACCACCGTCGGTCTTCGACCTCTGGACCAGAAGTCTCGAGCAGGGCGCCGACGAGGGTTACATCGCCGAGCCGTTCTTCAGCGCCTACCAACGGCGCGACAACCGCCCCGCCCTGATCGACCTTCTGATCCAGTTCGGTGCCGCCGTCGGGGACGCCACACAGTTGCGGGTGACCCCCCTGAGTCGCTGGGCGCTCCAGGAGCTGCAGACGCGGATGCCGGAGCCGATCACCGACGACCTCCCGGCGGAGATCCTGATCGCCCGCCTCGCCCAGCCCGGCGGCAGAGACCCGTGGCGGGACGTGCAACCCTGGCTGACCGGCCGGCACCCCACACTTGCCGCCCGCGACCTGCTCGCCGCCGCGGCGACTGCCACACCCGCGCAGCGCATCGCCGCGGTGGATGTCGTCGATGCTCTCGGCGAGTCGGTCTCGGTTGCCTGGCGCGAGGTGACGACGATCCCGAACCTCGCCGCGCACGCCCGAGCCGCGTTCCAGGCCTGGGACTCGCAGGCCGAGCTGAGCGACGACGATATCGTCTGGCTCGCGGTCGACCACGCCATGGCCGCCCTCGCCGGCTCTGGACCCGACGAAGCGCTGTCCTGTCTCGATGAGCAACTCGACGGCGCGGGCATCGACTCCCGGATCCGGGCAGCCAAGGACAGCGACCATCCCGACGCCGCCGAGCTGACCGAAGCGCTGGTCGCCTTCCTGGCCTCGGGCGTCACACCGACCGCGTCGGTCGGCTACCAGCTCAAGATCTCGCTCCGGCGGGCGCGGCCCCCGATCTGGCGCCGCGTGATCATGCCCGCTGCCGCCCGCCTCAGCCAGCTTCACCTTGTGATCCAGATCGTGATGAACTGGGACGGCGACCATCTCCATGCCTTCACCGTCGGACATGAGCGCTACGGTGACTCGTTCTACACCCCCGATACACCTGACGAGGACCAGCTGCGGCTGAGTGGCGCATTCGCCCGGAACACCACGATCGGCTATCTCTACGACTTCGGCGCCAGCTGGCACCACGAGGTGACCCTGGAGAAGGTGCTCGACCTTGATGTCGGCACGACCTACCCGGTCTGCCTCACCGGCCGCGGCGACTTCCCGATTGAGTACTGGAACGAAGAGGAGGACGCCCAGGATGCCGTCCCCTTCGACGTAGACACGATCAACCGCCGTCTCCACCGGTGAGTCTGCAGTCCAGCCTGACCCTCGGTCGCTGAGGCAACCCGCTGAGCTGGGAAAGCTCCTCCGACTGGACTCGAACCAGTAACCCTGCGATTCTGCAACAACAATCGCGGACAGTTGCGAAAAGTCCGGCGGAGTACCGGTGAGCTGCGCGAACACTCCCTCGGTCAGCCGACCGCCGCTGGTCGTTCGCGGGCGTTCGCGGCGAATAGCGGGGGGTTAAACGCGGACGGTCGTACCCCGCGCACCGCGGTCGCCGCGGGCATGCGTGGCCCGTCATGCTGAGCATCGCGACCGGCCACGATGTGGGCTACCTGACCGGCCCGGTGGCCGGGGGGCGGGAGGGGTACTACACCGGCGCCGTGGACGCCGGTGAGCCGCCCGGGCTGTGGTACGGGGCGGGCGCGGACGACCTCGGGCTGTCCGGGGTCGTGGACGGGGAGATGATGGAGGCGCTCTACACCCACCTGCTCGACCCCCGCGACCCCGCCGCCGGTACCCGGGACAGCTGGGGCGAGGCCGCACCGCTGTGCGGCGGGCACCGCCAGTACCGCACCCCCGACGACATCTACGCCGACCTCCTCACCGACAACCCCGGGGCGGGCCCGGAACGGCGCTCGGAGCTGCGCGCCCAGGCCGAGGCGTCGGCCCGGCAGGCGGTGTCGTTCATCGACGTCACCTTCTCCGCGCCGAAGTCGGTGTCGGTGATGGGGGTGGCGTTCGAACGCGCCGCCAACGACGCCCTCGTGGCCGGTGACGAGGCCGCCGCGGCGGCGTGGGCGGCGCACGCCCGGGCGGTGGAGGACGCGGCGATGGCCGGGGCCCGCGCGGCGCTGGACTACCTGCAGGAGCATGCGGGCTACTCCCGCGTGGGGCACCACGGCGGCGGAGCGGGCCGGTGGATCGACGCCCACCGGTTCGTCGTGGCGCAGTTCCTCCAGCACGACTCCCGCGACCGGGATCCGCAGCTGCACGTGCACCAGGCCATCCTCAACCGGGTCCTGTGCGCCGACGGGGAGTGGCGCGCCCTCGACAGCCGCGCGATCCACAAACTCCGCGCCGCGGCGGCCGCGATCGGGGAACGGGTCATGGAGGCCCACCTCACCGGATCGTTGGGGATCGAGTTCGCGACCCGCCCCGACGGCCGCGCCCGGGAGGTCCTCGGCGTCTCTCGCGCGGTGATGGACCTGTTCTCCTCGCGACGTCACGCGGTCACCACGAAGGTCGCCGAGGTCCTGGCCGGGTTCCGGCGGCGCTACGGGCGGGAGCCCGCGCCCGCGGAGCGGTTCCAAATCTGTCAACAGACGACCCTCACCACCCGTGCGGGCAAGTCCCACGACGGCGAGACCCGCGCCGAGCAGCTCGACCGCTGGACAACCCAATGCGCCGACGCCGTCACCGGCGGGCTGGCGCGGGTCGCCCACGACGTCCTCGGCCGCGCCCAACACGCCCGCCCCGCCACCACCTGGTCGGCCCGCGACGTCATCGCCCGCGCCCTGGCCGCGGTCGCGGAGACCAAACAGGCCTGGACCCGCTCCGACCTGATGCGCGCGATCTCCGACGCGCTGCCCGGGAACCTCGGCCTGGCCCCCGACGAGATCCAACCCCTGCTCGACGCGCTCACCGACACCGCCCTCACCGAAGCCGTACCGGTGACCACCGGTGCCGACACCACCCACCTCCCCGCGGCGGGCCTGCTCGACAACGGGCAGTCCGCGCACACCGCACCCGGGGCGCAGCTGTGGACCACCACCGGCGTCCTGTCCGCCGAGCACGCCCTGCGCGCCGCCGCCGTCACCCGCGGCGCCCCCACACTCACCGCGGCCGCCGCCGACGCCGTGGTGGCCCGGTTCGCCGAGTCCGGCCGGAAGCTGGGCGCCGACCAGGCCGCCGCGCTGCGCGGGGTCCTGACCTCCGGCGCCTACCTGGAGGTCCTGTCCGCGGCCGCCGGCACCGGGAAGAGCTTCACCATCGCCGCCCTGGCCCAAGCCTGGTCCGACGTCGAGGACCGCCGCGTCGTCGGGCTGGCGCCCAGCCAGGTCGCCGCGCAGGTCCTCGCCGAGGACGGCGTCACCGCCACCAACACCGCGGTCTGGCTCGGGGCGCAACACCGCCTCAACAACGCCCGCCCCGGGACGCCCGACACCTACGGCGACGAGCGGTGGCGGCTGCGCCCCGGGGACCTCGTCGTCGTCGACGAGGCCGGGATGGCCACCACCGCCCAGCTCGCCGACATCCAGCAACACTGCGAGCGGGTCGGGGCGAAACTGCTCCTCACCGGCGACCCCCGCCAACTCGCCGCCGTCGGCGCCGGCGGCGCCATGGCCGACCTCGCCGAGCACGGCATCCGCTACGAGCTCGCCGAGGTCCGCCGCTTCACCCACGACTGGGAACGCTCCGCCTCCCTACGCTTGCGCGACGCCGACCCGACCGTGCTCGCCGACTACGCCAAACACGGACGACTCGTCGACGGCGGCACCGCCGAGGAGGCCGAGGCCGCCGCCGCGCGGGCCTGGCTCGCCGACACCCTCGCCGGCCGCGAGTCGGTGCTGCTCGTCGGCTCCAACGACGCCGCCGCCCGGGTCTCCGCCGCGCTGCGCGCGGAGCTGGTCAGCCTCGGGCGCGTCACCGAGAACGGGGTGGCGCTGAGCGCGCAAGGCACCGTCGCCGGGGTCGGGGACCTCGTGCAGGCCCGCCACAACGGCTGGGACCTGCTCGGCTACGACGGCAACACCACCGCCCCGGTCAACCGCCGGACCTACCGCGTCACTGGTCTGCGCCCCGACGGCGGACTCACCGTCGCCCCCCACCACCACGGCGACACCGAGGAGGCGTCGGCGTCGATCGCGCTGCCCGCCGCCTACGTCGCCCAGCACCTCGCACTGGGCTACGCCAGCACCGTCCACGCCGCCCAAGGCCGCACCACCGACACCGCCCACGCCGTCCTCGGCAACGGCACCGACGCCACCGCCGCCTACGTCGCCATGACCCGCGGCCGAGACCGCAACACCGCCTGGACCATCACCCGCCCCATGGCCGCCGACGCCCCCACCGGGCAGACCCTCACCACCACCACCCGCACCGCCCGCGCCGTGCTCGGCGACGTGCTCGACGGCGCCCGGCAGGCGCTGTCCGCACTCGCCGAGCAGGCACAAGCGAAGCTCGCCGCGGTCTCGACCATGACCCACGTCGACCGGCTCATCGACCACATCGACAACCACGTCACCCCCGGCCGCGCCGCAGCCACCCTCGACCGGCTCACCGCCACCGGCGCCCTGACCGACACCCACCGCGCCGAGCTGGCCGCCGACGACGCGTTCGGCTCCCTCGAACGACTACTCCGCACCGCCGAGATCGCCGGGCACGACCCCGACGCGGTCCTGACCGCCGCGGTCACCGACCACCGCAGCCTCGACGACGCCCGCTCCCCCGCCCAGGTCCTGCACCACCGCATCACCCACACCCTCCACGGCCACCTCACCCCCCACATCACCTCCGCCGCCGACCTCATCCCCACCGACGTCCCACCCCTATGGGCGGCCGAACTCCAGGCCCGCGCCGCCGACGCCGACACCCGCCGCCACCAGCTCGGCACCGACACCGCCGCGGCCCCGCCCCGGTGGGCCGTGGACGCCCTCGGCCCGGTCCCCGACGACATCGGCGCCCGCCTGGAATGGGAACAGCGCGCCGGCGTCGCCGCCGCCTACCGCGAGCTCGCCGGACACACCGACGACACCGACCCCCTCGGCACAGCCCCACCCGCCGGGGTCGTCGAGAAGGCCGCCCTGTTCCGCGCCGCCCACGAAGCCCTCAACCTCCTCGACGCCACCGCCGAGGAAGCCGACCTGTCCGAGGGGCGGCTCCGCGCCCGCCACCGCGCCCTGACCCGGGAGGAGGCCTGGGCACCGCGGTTCGTCGACGAGGACCTCGCCGCCACCCACCAACAAGCCCAGACCGCCCGGGCCGACCACGAGGTGTGGCGCGCCCGCGCCGCCGCCACCGCCGACCCCCACGAACAGGCCCGGCTCCGCTCCGACGCCTACACCGCCCTACGCACCGCCGAGAACCTCGAACGACAAGCCAGAGAACTCGAGGACGCCGACCGGGCCCGCGGCGCCTGGTACGCCCACACCGCCGTCACCCGCGACAACGCCCACCGCGCCCGCGCCGAACTCGCCGCCCGCGGCATCGACCCCGACGACCCCACCGACCACGTCACCGCGCAAGAGTGGCTCGACACGCACCGCGCCGCGCAGCACGCCGAGGACGACGACCGCAGCATCGGCGACCACGACCTCCACGACGACACCCACACCAACGACCACGCCGCCACCGCCGAGACCGGTGTCGCCGACATCCGCGACACCGCCACTCCCGACGCCGCCGACCCCGCCGGCCGGCACCGGGTACCGACCCTCGACCAGACCGCGGCCGCGGTCACCCGCGCCCAAGCCGCCCTCGCCGAGATCACCACCCGCCAAGCCGCCGAGGCCGAGCACGCCGCCCGGACCGCGGCGGAGGCCGCACGCCGCGAACAACTCACCCGCTGGGCCGAAGACGACACCACCGCCACCGACACCACCGACCGCGACGCAGCGGCCGTCGCGGAACGCTGAACGGCGTCCCCTCGCCCACCCCGACCCGCGGTCCACTACGGGGGCTCCCTCGGCCGAAAGTGTCCACGCCGCGGCGCCGGTGTCAAGGGCGGCTACGCCGTCGCTCCGCGATGGCCTCCGGCCACCCTTGACACCGCCACCACGACGAGCACAGCGGCCAGGACGAGGAAGCCGGGGAGGTGTGAGCCCACGGCCAGCCGATCCCCCCGTCAGGAGCGGGCCGTCCACCGCATCCGGTACCCGGCCCGCTCCAACCCCGCCGTCGTCTCCTCGAGGTCGGCGTCCTCGCGCCACTGCCGCCACTGCGCCAGCAACGCCGCCACCGGATCGGGTAACCACCCGCCCGGGTACCGGGCCGGCGCACCCCACTCCGGGATCACCGTCGCCACCCCGCCCCGCTCCGGCCGGACCCGCATACCGAACGGATGCCAGCGCACCGTGTGCTCGGTGGCCGCCGCCTCCAGCACGACCACGCCGGTCGGAAAGGACTCACCCGCCAGCTCCAACGCGGTGCACAGGTCGGCGTACTCCCACACCACCACCAGATCCGTCGCCGGTAGCACCGACGGCAACACCCCCATCCTCCCCACCGCCTCCGCCGCGTCCACGCCGCGGTAGAACGATCGGCAGGTCAGGAACCCCACATAGGACGGCTCCATGTCCGCGCAGATCATGTGCACCATCGGCGGCGGAATCGTGCCGCTCCCCCGCAACAGCGTCTCGGTGGTCTCCACCGCGGCCCGCTCCAGCCCATCGACCAACGTCGCCGTCATCCCGTCACCCGTCACCTTCGCTCTACAACCCGACGCCGCGAGGATGCCCGACGCCTCCGACAACATCCCGACACGAACCGCCGGTGCTGCTGTGGCTACGTGGCCGAGGTCCAGGTGGTGGACCGGCGGGCCAGCTCGAACACGGCCTCGACGTCGGTCGGGGCGAGCCGGGTGGCCATCGACCGCAGGGTGTGGATCAGTCGTGCGGCGGGGACGATCGTTACTCCGGCCGGCCGGCCATCAGGTCACCTCGACCGGGTCGGCCACCGTCCCCGCCACCCGACACAACGCGGTGCGGTCGAGGTGGGAGAACTGCGGCACCGGCAACCCGTCACCGACCCGCCAGAACGCGGGCGGCGCGCACCGCACCTGCTCCCCGCAGCCCGGGCAGATCAGATCCTCCGGATCGACGAACCACCCCACCGTCCGCGACGTCCTCGCACTGGTGTCCATGCTGGCCTCCGTGGTGTGGGTGGGCCTGGTGGCCCGTCCCCTTGGGTGGCGGGGCGCAGTTCCCCCGCTGCCGCAAGGCGTCCCACCACGGCTGTGGAGGCTCGCGGTCAAGGGCGGCCCGAAGGGTCGTCACGCAGTGACGCGCAGCGCAGCGGAGCGCCCTTGACCGTGAGGTCGGCCGTGGTAAGCCAAGGGCCGCCAGGCCCCGCCGAAGGCGGTCCGTCAGCTGTTTGCTCGGCCGCGCGGCCCTGAGCGCAGACCGGATTCGGTCCGCCGTCGGACGTGCAGCCAAGGACCGAACCACCCCGTAAAACAGCTTGAAAACGATCACCGCGACGGCCGTCGCCGACAGGTGTTGACGATCTTCACCGGGGGCCCGTCCGGGCCCCCGGTGATCACCATCGGATCGTGATGCCTCGGTGTGCTCGGCTTGGGGATCTTGTGTCTGTGCTTGGTCTTGATCGTTTGTCTGTGGTCTGTTGTTCGTGGTTGTTGCTCTTGGTCTGGTCGTCGTCGGTCTGCTGCTCTGTGATCTTGAGTGGTGATGTGTTGTTCGTCGGTTGGTGATCTCTGGGGTGATGGGATGGGTCGGTGAGAGCTCGGTCGTGGTCGGGTGTCGATGGGCGGGCTCAGGGCCGCACAGCGGCCCGCACCGACCACACCCCGACGACGGGGCCGGGCACCCGCCCACGGCGGGCTCAGGGCCGCACAGCGGCCCGCACCGACCACACCCCGACCGACGGGGCCGGGCACCCGCCCACGGCGGGCTCAGGGCCGCACAGCGGCCCGCACCGACCACACCCCGACCGACGGGGCCGGACAGATCTCTTCGTCGTGACGACGAAAGCCTTCCGGAGCAGCAAGCTTGCACCTGCGACTGTGTAGCTCGGCGGGCGATCCGACGACGCGGGTGTTAGGAGTCCCGCGGGGGTCTTCTCTGGGCTGGCGCGACAGGCCACCGGGCGGACTCGTCCCGTTCGAGGTCGGTCAGGAGTTCGACGCGGTCGGCGGGGATGAGGCGGACGGTGACGTCTACCGGCTGTCCTGACGCGGAGGAGGTTCCGACGAGGAGAAGCTCGAGGGCGGTGGCCTCGGGGCTGATGTCGAGGAGGGCGGCCTCCTCGCGACTGGGGACGCGAGCGCGAGCGTGCTCCGTCCAGCTGAGTGGGCCGTGCCCGGCCTCCTCGAGGCGGTCGATGTAGCCGCCCGGGCCGGTGTCTGCTTCGGCGATACGTGGAGCGTCGCGTACTGCCCGCGGGTGGAGCCACCCTCGCGTTCGAGGAGGGCGAGGGCCGCGCTGATGACGCCGCGGCCGACGTCGTAGGTGTGGGTGAGCTCGGCGTAGGTGGGCAGGGTTGCGCCTACGGGGTACTCGCCGGAGTAGATCCGGACGCGGAGATCGCGCGCGACGTCCTGGTAGCGGGCCATGCGCTCGTCCCTCCCTCGGCACAGGAGTGGTCCTGTGGAATCGACAGTACCGGGACTGTTGACGGCCGACGCCGCGAGCACCCGCCGCCTGGCGGGCTGAAGGCCGCGCGTTGGGGGACGGCCGGCGTGTGCGTTGCGGCGGGCCTACACCGCGGAGTTAAGAGGCGTCGACATCGTAGAGCAAAACGTGTTTGTTGCTAGGAAGGATAACGATGTATACCTCGATTGGCAAATCGTCCTGGTCAAAACTAGTTCGGACGAGCCGCCCGACCGGCGTCCCGGGCTCGAGGCGGAGGGCCGTCGCCTCCCCGGAGGTCGGCATGCGCCAGGTGATTTGGTCCTCGTAACGCGTCGGAACGTGCCCTAAATCCTCTAACACCTGGTCGGTGCCCTCGGTCACGTCGGCTGGATCCATAATCTTGCTGTTCTCGACAAGCCCAAGCGGATAAAAGCTATCGCCGAGCTGGAGCGGCTCGTCGTCGGCGTACATGGTGCGGTGGCGTAGGGCGACCGAGGTGGCTTCGGGAATTCCAAGCAAAGACGCGATCTCGTTGGGCGCCTGAATAATTTCTGTCGAGCTCGCCTGACGCGGAATTTTGCCCTGAGCTTCAATCTGTTGGGCAAAGGTATCGCGCGTTCGCGCCGCCTTAAGGCGCTTCTGGCGGGAGCCGGTCAGGGAGGCGTAATACTTCATCGGTGGCTCAACCCGAACGAAGTTGCCTCGCCCTTGTTGTGAGGTCAGGAGCCCTTCTGCCCGGAGGACGTCAAGGGCGCCGCGGACGGTATTGCGGCTCGCGGCGTATAGCGTCATTAAATCGGCTTCGGTGGGGATCTGCCTGCCAGGTGGCAGGTCCCCGGAGGTGATCTGGTCGCGCAGTTTCGCGGCTAGCTGCTGGTACAGGGGCCGCGGATCGGCCGGGTTGCTCACGTTGATCATCCGATCGTAGGTGTTGTACCTACATCCTAACGACGGGGCTTGCTGCGCGACGAGGACCGTGGTAGACATCGGGTCGTTGGGACAACCCATCAACGGTACCGATTAGTCGCTGTCCATCGTAGTGATCCGCTCTACTGACGAGGGAGGCAGCGGCGCGAGCAGCCCTGGTGCGGCAGCTGTGAGACGAGGAAGCCCCGGCGGTGCGCGAACACCGGCCGGGGCGTACATCGAGCCCTTGGGAGAACGATCGATGCAGGTCAAGCATAACGGGCGAGGACGGAACGAGCTGACCGAGGCGCAGGCCGACGGCCTGGCCTGCGTGGACTGCGGCACCGACCTCTGCACGGTCCACGCCTCACAGCCGGTCGGTCGATCCGCCACCGGCTCGCAGGTCTTCGCCTGCACCGACCATCGGCCGGGCCAGGGGACCGGGTCCGCGGCGGGCGGGGGTGTGGCGGGATGTCGGTGACGGATGCGGAGCGGCTCGGCTGGCAGCGTCGCGCGGTCGCGGTGTTGGCGGGGTTGTTGGAGCGGGCCGAGCGTGAGGGTCTGCCGTTGATGGACTGGTCGGTGCC
>JBBSQN010000022.1:0-43745 GCA_038257875.1 Mycobacteriales bacterium | reverse complement strand
GGAAGATGGTCATCAAGGTTAGACGTCGAACACGGCGCGGACGGCGTTGTCGACCTGGTCCATCTCCGCGGCGGTGGCCTCGCCGAGAAGCTCGACGAGGCGTTTCCGGACAGGTCGGTCGATCTCGGTGGCGAGGGCCCACCCGTGGTCACTGATCTGCACGGCCAGCAGAGACTGCGGGTCGCTGTCCACGACGTGCATCGCGTACACGACGGGGAGCGCCTCGTTGCTGTTGAGCGAGTCCGCCGACACGATCAGCCGGGTTGTGGACTGACCAGCACGGGTGATGACGGGGTTGTAGCGCCAGATTTCGCCACGCCTCACGCGCTCTGGCCTAGCTCGCCCAGCTCGTCTGCGGCGGCGGCGCGCTCGGCCTCGGCACCCTCGGCGTAGCCGGGGTGGAGGGCGTACCAGTGGGCCATCGCGTCAACGCTGGCCCGTAGCTCGTCCTGCCGCACCAGCCGTTCGAGGTAGCCTGATACCCCGCCGCGGACCGTGGCGCCGCACTGGCGGACGCGCGCGGCCACACTGGTGTCGAGGCTGATCGTGATGCGCTCTTTCTGCATACGCAGCAGCATACAGCAGACCGACGTAGGCCAGCCGTAGCGCAAAGGCCTCCCGCGACGGCGCCAGGCGACAACGAGGGTCGATTCGCAAGCGCGGGAACTCGCTGCAAGTGCGGTCTTGGCTGTCTGGGCCTCGGCGATCCGCACCGCAGCACCCGGCACGACGGGCCCAGCTCCGCATGCCGAGCGCCATCAGCCCTTGAGGGGGACCTCGTCACGACGCCGCGGCCACGAACGTCCCAAGAAACTGTCCAGTGCCGTCCCGGAGATCCATCTCGTAGTCGCCGATCGTTGTCTCCGGTCGCCCGTCCCTGCGAACGGCGTCGATCAGCAGCCGCCGCAGCTCGACAGCATTTCGGGGGTCGGCCTCAGCCATGAGCCGCGAGACAGTCTGTCCGTCTCGACGAACCTCCAGATTGAGCAGCAGCCACTGGGGAGAGGCAGTGGCGGTCACGGTCGCGATACTCTCCGCGCTGATCGTGTCGGATGCGGGAGTGCTCGGATCGGCATCATCGCGCGTGGAACGATGCCAGATCACTCGAACACCTCGTCCTGGTTCCACGTCGACGTGTCGCCAGCTCCGCAGTAAGGAGATCGCGCGATGCGCTGTCCCCACCGACACGGTGTAGGTCGCAGCAATGGCTTTCACGCTGGGCAAGAAGCTCGTGAGCGGTATCTCGCCGGCCTCGATCGCGGACCGCAGCGCGCCAGCGATCGCCTTGTAGGGAGGGATCGGACCGTCGGTCTCGACCGCGGGCAGGGTCACGGCGGCGGGCCGCGAGGGCATCCTCGCGAACAGGCTCGTCGCCGCACGCTGGTCGGACTCGGACACCCATGCCGCGTAGGTGCGTAACGTCGTCGTCCCTCCTCCCCCGTGGCCGAGACGTCCCGCAACCGTGCGCACGTCGACACCGGCGGCGATCAGTTCGGTTGCCGAGTAGTGGCGCAGCTTGTGGATCGATGTCCGGATGCCGAGTCGCTGCACGAGCTTCGCGTAGCGCTGACTGACCGAGTTGGGCTGCAGGTACGTGGAGCCGTCCGGAGCGAGCGAGAACACGAAGGCGTCGGGGCCGAGCTCCAGGTCGAACGCGGCCGCTCGCGCGTCGCACCGGCGCCGGTGTTCGACGAGCACCCCGACGGTCTCCGGGTCGAGCGCGATGCGGCGGTGCTGGTGGGTCTTGGTGTCCTTCTCCCACGTCTGGCTGCTTCGCTGCCCGATGCTGCGATCCAGCGCCAGCACACCGCCGTGTAGCTCGATGTGACGCCATCGGATGCCGCACAGCTCGCCGCGACGGACGCCGGTCACCATCGCGAGCCAGACGAGGGTGCCCCAGTCGGGGTCGGACCACGCCTCGGCGAGGATCTGCGCAGCCTCCTGCGCGGACGGCGGCTGCGGATTGGGTTTGGGCGCTGCCGGCGGCTCGGCCTGCACGATCGGGTTGGTCGCGAGCCAGCGCCAACGGACCGCCCGTTTCAGCGCCCCGCTCAGGATGAAGTGGATCTGCCGGTGGGGCGGGTGGGGTTCGAACCCACGACCTGACGGATTATGAGTCCGCTGCTCTGACCAGCTGAGCTACCGCCCCTGACGGTCAGAACCCTACCCAGCGCCGCAGTCGAACCTCCGAATGGCTCCGCCCGGGCTCAGGCTGCGACAAGACAGCCAGCTGTCAGCACCAGATGCCTGCCCTGCGCGACAGCTGGGCTGCGGGCGATCGTGGGTGTAGGCCAGCGAGCCGGCGCACTCCCACCCGGGGGGCTGCGGACGCACTGCCCAACCCCCGCGGGACAGCGCCGCCAGCGATTAACCCGGCGTCCTCCTGCTCCGCCACACCCCAGCCGGCGTGGCGGACGGAAGTCGTTCGGCCGACCTCAGCGCGTCAGTGCGTGCACCCGCTTGCGGGCGTCGCTCGCCACGCTTTCGGCCTGGTGTGCGACCTCACTTCCGAGCGCCGAGGCGCGGGCGGCGACGTCGTGGCCGATGCGGGAGGCCTGGTCGACGATGCCGGGCATCTTCTTCTCCAGCTCTGCCCGCTTCTTCTCGCCGGTCTTCTGCAGCGAGGCTCCCCGCTTGGTGGCCTGCTTCTGCAGCTTCGCCGCTCGCTTCCCAGCGACCTTCTGCAGCTTCGCCCCGCGCTTCTCGGCCTTCTTCCGAGCCTTGGCCGCGCGCTTGGACCACTCGGCGGACAGCTCGGCGGTGCGGGAGGACAGCTCGGAACCGGCACGGGAGGCCCGCGCCGACACGGCGGCGCCCGCACCCGAGCCGAGGCCAGCCAGCCCGGCGGCGAGGCCGGCGACGGTCCCCGACGCGTCGTGTGCCGCACCGGAGGCCCGGCCGGTGATGTTGGAAGCGGTGCCGCTGAGAGAAGCCGCTTGGGACGACGCGGCGACCGCGGCCCGGCGGGCGGCGCGACGGCCGCGCCAGCCCAGCGACGGCTTGCCCTGGGTGTCGGCGGCGGCGATCAGCAGCCCCCCGAGCAGGCCGACGTTCTTGAAGAAGTGGACCTGCTGTTCGGCCCTGCGCTGCTGGTCGTCCTCTTCCCAGAACCGGTGCCCGGCCAGCGTCGTGGGGATGAGCGACGCGGCCAGGGCGGTCGAGGCGAGGCGAGGGAACCTTCCCAACGCCAGCATCGAGCCTGCCACGATCTTGACGCAGGCGTCGACCTTGACCAGCAGTTCGTCGTCGGGAGGCGGCTCGACCGGGGCGGCCGCGACCGCCCTGTCGATGGCGGGCGAGACCGCGTTGAGCACCGGCTTGGCCGTCTGGGTATGGCCCTGCGGCGTCCTCAGGGCGTTGATGCCGCCCGTGATGAAGACTGCCGCCAGCATGGGGCGAGCAACTCGTCGAAGGAGCATGTCGGCACCGTACCCTGCCCGGCGGGATAGCAAACCCTGACATCATCCCGGGATGACGACAAGCAGGCTGGCCATCGGAGTCGACATCGGTGGCACGAAGATCGCGGGAGCGGTAGTCGACGGGGCCGGCACCGTCGTGGCCGAGCTCGTCGAGCCGACGCCCGAGGAGTCTGACGCCGAGGCGGTCACCGCCGTCCTGCACTCGATGATCGAGCGCTTCCGCCGCGAGCACGACGTCGTGACGGTCGGCGTCGGCGCGGCCGGGATCGTCGAGTGGCCCGCGGGGCGGGTCGTCTGGGCGCCGAACAACGCCTACCGCGACTGGCCGGTGCGTGAGCACCTGGAGAAGGCGACCGGCCTGCCCGTCACCGTCGACAACGACGCCAATGTGGCCGCCCTCGCCGAGGCCCGGCTCGGTGGGCCCTTCCAGAACATGATGCTGGTGACGGTCGGCACCGGGATCGGCGGCGGGCTCGTGCTGGACGGCGGCGTCTACCGTGGTGCGACGGGGCTGGGCGCCGAGCTCGGCCACATGATCCTCAACCCCGACGGCCCCCGGTGCAGCTGCGGCAACCACGGCTGCTTCGAGGCGTACGCCTCAGGCACCACGCTCACCCGGATGGGTCGCGACGCCGCTGCCGACCAACCCGACGGCCTCATCGCCCGGTTCGGGGCCGAGCAGGGTGAGGTCACCGGACAGACCGTCACGAAGGCCGCGCTGGCAGGCGATGCGACGGCCACGGCGCTCTTCGCCCAGCTCGGCCGCTGGCTCGGCGTCGGCATCGCGTCGCTGGCCAACATCATCGAGGTGGACGTGGTGGTCGTCGGCGGCGGGCTCGTCGACACCGGCGATCTACTGCTCGCGCCCGCCCGCGCCGCCGCCCGCGAGTTCGCCTACGCCCCCTTTGCGCGCGGCGTCGCCCCTATCCGACCCGCGACGTTCGGCAGCAGCGCCGGCAGGATCGGGGCGGCCCTGCTCGCGCTGGAACGCGCCTGATGCGGACCGGGCGCTCAGACCCGGGTGCGCTCCAGCCACATGGTCCACACCGCAGTGTCGCCGAGAACCTGGAGTCGCTCGTCGTCGGCGGGGAAGCGGCGCAGCACCGCCAGCAGCAGGTCAGCGGCCCGGCCCCGCACCGCGGTCGCGCCCTTGCCGTGCCCGTGTTCCCACGTGATCCCCGCATCCTCGCCGCGGATCATCCACTCCCCGCCCTCACCGAGGCCGTCGTCGGTAGCGTGCAGGTGCAGCGTCACCCCGTCGGCGAGCGGTACCAGGCCGGCCTCGGTGGGACGCGCCGCGAGCAGCCCCAGCCACTCCGAGACCCCGTCGGCGGCCACCTCGGCTGGCAGGTCGTACGGGGCGCCGAGGGCGAGTGCGGCGTCCGCGCGGTGCACGGTCGTCTCGTGCAGCCGCCGCCGGATCCACCACGCCGCCGGTTGCGGGCCGGTGAACGTCCAGACCGGGGTGTCGGCGCCGGTGACCTCGACCGCGTCGAGGAGGACCTGGACACCGTCGTGCAGCCAGTCAGCGGCACGGTCCGGGTCGGGCGGCGGTGCCCCGTCGGGCACCGTGCGGGGGTCGACGGCGGCCTCAGCGCGGTCGCGCACGATCGTCGCGGCCCAGCGGGTGCCTCGCCCGACGTGCGTGACGAGCTTGCGCAGCGTCCACTCCGGGCAGGTCGGCACCGGGCTCGACGGGTCTGCGGCCCGGGTGAGCTCGACGAGCAACCGGTTCTGCTCGATCAGGGTGGCGGCGTGATCCATGGACGCTAACGGTAGACCCTGAGACCCTGCGTCACCTGACCCCACTGTGCGTGCCGCCATCACGGATAGGGTAGGAAATGCCCATGGCTCTTGACACCCGAGAATGGTCGGTCTCCGGCCCGGTGCGGGCGTTGCTGTGGTGGCCGGCCACCTCGTTCGTGCTGGTCATCCTCGCTCCGGAGGCTGCAGCGGGCGTTATCGTGGCCGCTGGGGCGGCACTGGCACTGCTCGGCGGGCTGCTGTCCGCAGCGCAACGGCGGCTGCGCCAGCCGGTGACCGATGACCCGCCCACCAGGGAGCTTCCGACGATCGAGATCCCGCCGCTCGAAGCGGGAGCCCGGAGACGCGCCGCCTGAGCGGCCCCGTCCACCGCCGTCGGCGGCGTCACTCCCGGTATCACTTGTACGTCCGATACTAGGATGCCAAAATAAAATCCGTCCGGCGTGTTCGCCTCGAACACCCGAGACGGCGCCGCGGGCGCCCCGGCGAGAGGACCTGGAATGGCCGAGCTGCACGCGCCCTCCCATCCGGTCCGGTTCGTCACCGCCGCCAGCCTGTTCGACGGCCACGACGCGGCCATCAACATCATGCGGCGGATCCTGCAGCGCCAGGGCGCCGAGGTGGTCCACCTGGGGCACAACCGCTCGGTCGACGAGGTGGTGGCCGCCGCGATCCAGGAGGACGCCCACGGCGTCGCGATCAGCTCCTACCAGGGCGGGCACGTCGAGTACTTCAGCTACCTCGTCGAGCTGCTGCACGAGCGCGGCGCCGGGCACGTGAAGGTCTACGGCGGGGGCGGCGGCGTGATCGTCCCGCGCGAGATCGAGCTGCTGCACTCCCGCGGCGTCTCCCGCATCTTCTCCCCCGAGGACGGCCAGCGCCTCGGCCTCCCCGGAATGATCAACATCATGATCCGGGAGTGTGACGTCGACCTCGCCGACCAGCCGCCCGCGTCGTTCGACGGCCTGTTCGCGGGCGAGCACGCCACGCTGGCCCGGACGCTGACCCTCGCCGAGGCGGGACGGCTGCCGGCGGGCCTGGACCTGGAGCCGCGCCGTCCGGTACCCGTGCTCGGCATCACCGGCACCGGCGGCTCCGGGAAGTCCTCGCTCACCGACGAGCTCGTCCGCCGCTTCCGGCTCGACCAGCAGGACAAGCTCCGCATCGCCGTGCTGGCCGTCGATCCGACGCGCCGCCGCGGCGGGGGCGCTCTGCTCGGTGACCGGATCCGGATGAACGCGTTGGCCGGTGAGCAGGTGTTCTTCCGCTCGATGGCCACCCGCGGTGCCGACACCAGCCTGCCGGAACGGCTCGGCGACGCGATCGCCGTGCTCAAGGCCGCAGGCTTCGACCTGGTGCTCGTCGAGACGCCCGGCATCGGGCAGGGCGACGCGGGCATTGTCCCGTTCGTCGACCGCTCGCTGTACGTGATGACGCCGGAGTTCGGCGCTGCGTCGCAGCTCGAGAAGATCGACATGCTGGACTTCGCCGACGTCGTGGCGATCAACAAGTTCGAGCGCCGCGGCGCCGAGGACGCCCGCCGCGACGTGAGCCGCCAGCTGGTGCGCAACCGCGAGGCGTTCGGCATGTCCTGGGAGGACATGCCCGTCTTCGGCACCAGCGCCGCCACGTTCAACGACGACGGCGTCACCGCGCTCTATCAGCACCTCGCCGAACTGCTCGCCGACAACGGCCTCACCGTGGCCGACGGACGGCTGCCGCGCACCGACCGCAAGACCTCCTCGGAGTACGCGGCGATCATCCCCCCGCAGCGCACGCGGTACCTGTCCGACATCGCCGAGACGATCCGCCGCTACCACGCCGACACCGAGTGCCACGTCGACGCCGCCCGCCGGCGTCAGCACCTGCGCACGGCCCGCGCCGCCCTCGACGCCGCCGGCGCGGACATCGGGGTGCTCGCCGAGGTGCTGGAGGCCGCCGAGGAGGCGCTCCCGGCGGAGTCGGCGGCGTTGCTCGACGGGTGGGCCGAGGTCGTCAAGGCCTACTCGGGTGACGAGATGATCGTGCGCAGCCGCGACAAGGAGCTGCACACCCAGCTGACGCGGGAGACGCTGGCGGGCAACAAGGTGCGCCGCGTCGCGCTGCCGTCGTTCACCGAGGACGCGGAGCTGCTGCGGTTCCTGCGCCGGGAGAACGTCCCCGGGAGGTTCCCGTTCACCGGGGGCGTCTTCGCGTTCAAGCGCGAGGGCGAGGACCCGGCGCGGATGTTCGCCGGTGAGGGCGACGCGTTCCGCACCAACCGGCGCTTCACCTACCTGTCGGCGGATTCGGCGGCCAAGCGGCTGTCCACCGCGTTCGACTCGGTGACCCTCTACGGTCGCGATCCCGGCACCCGGCCCGACGTCTACGGCAAGGTCGGGACGTCCGGCGTCTCCATCGCGACGCTCGACGACATGAAGGTGCTCTACGGCGGGTTCGACCTCACCTCCCCGACCACCTCGGTGTCGATGACGATCAACGGCCCGGCGCCGACGATCCTCGCGTTCTACCTGAACACCGCGATCGACCAGCAGCTCGATCGCTTCCTCGCCGAGCACGGCCGTGAGCCGACCGCGGACGAGCACGCGGAGCTCACCGCGTTCGCGCTGGCCAACGTGCGCGGCACGGTGCAGGCCGACATCCTCAAGGAGGACCAGGGGCAGAACACCTGCATCTTCTCCACAGAGTTCTCGCTGCGGATGATGGCCGACATCCAGGAGTGGTTCATCGCGCACAAGGTGCGCAACTTCTACTCCGTCTCGATCTCCGGCTACCACATCGCCGAGGCCGGGGCGAACCCGATCAGCCAGCTCGCCTTCACCCTCGCGAACGGGTTCACGTTCGTGGAGAGTTACCTCGCACGCGGGATGAACGTCGACGACTTCGCCCCGAACCTGTCGTTCTTCTTCTCCAACGGGATGGACGCCGAGTACACCGTCATCGGGCGGGTGGCGCGACGGATCTGGGCCGTGGCGATGCGCGAGCGCTACGGCGTGAACGAGCGGGCGCAGAAGCTGAAGTACCACGTCCAGACCTCCGGCCGGTCACTGCACGCGCAGGAGATGAACTTCAACGACATCCGCACCACGCTGCAAGCGCTGTGCGC
The DNA here is from genome assembly GCA_038257875.1 of Mycobacteriales bacterium. Classification (GTDB taxonomy): domain Bacteria; phylum Actinomycetota; class Actinomycetes; order Mycobacteriales; family Pseudonocardiaceae; genus Pseudonocardia. The sequence continues at coordinate 35,456 of JBBSQN010000022.1, read as the reverse complement.
GCTGTATGACAACGCGAACTCGCTGCACACCAACGCCTACGACGAGGCGGTCACCACCCCGACCGAGGAGTCGGTCCGGCGCGCGATGGCCATCCAGCTCATCATCAACCGCGAGTGGGGCCTGTCGATGAACGAGAACCCGCTGCAGGGCTCGTTCGTCGTCGACGAGCTCACCGACCTCGTCGAGGCGGCCGTGCTGGCCGAGTTCGATCGCATCTCCGAGCGCGGCGGCGTGCTCGGCGCGATGGAGACCGGCTACCAGCGCGGCCGAATCCAGGACGAGTCGATGCTTTACGAGCACCGCAAGCACGAGGGCACGCTGCCGATCGTCGGGGTGAACACGTTCGTCAAGCCGGCCTCCGACGACGTCCCCAAGGAGATCGAGCTCGCCCGCGCCACCGAGGCCGAGAAGCGCAGCCAGCTCGACCGGCTGGCGGCCTTCCAGTCCCGGCACGAACAGGAGGCGGAGGCGGCGATCCGACGCCTGCAGGCCGTGGCGACGGGCGAGGGCAACGTCTTCGACGAGCTGATGCGCGCAGCCCGCGTCTGCAGCCTGGGCCAGTTGACCGAAGCATTCTTCGAGGTGGGCGGTCAGTACCGCCGCAACATGTAACGCGGCGGCTGAACTGCGCCAGGTCAGCGATTCCGAACAGGAAGATTCACTCCCCACGCGCGAAAGAGCGTCCCGAACCGCATCCGCAGATCCAGTCCGGGCGTACACCCTTGGTGGTGCACCCACCGTCTGATCCCAGCACGTGTTCACCACTGATCTGTTCAGGATGGCGGCTGCAGGGTGAGGTGGCCGTCGTCGACGAGCAGGACAGGCATTCCGGCGCGGTGGGCGGCGGTGACGCCGTCGGGAGCGTCTTCGACGACGAGGCACTGCTCGGGAGCGACGCCGAGACGGTGGGCGGCGGTGAGGAACGTGTCGGGTGCGGGTTTGCCGTGCTGGACGTCCTCGCAGGTGACCACTGCTTGAAAGAGATCGCGGAGGCCGAGTGCGTCGAGTCCGGCGGTGACGAGCGCTGCGGCGGCGCCGGAGGCGACGGCGCAGGGCCGTTCGATGGCGCGGCTGCGGCGGACGAGGTCGACGACCGCGGGGATCGGCGCGAGGCTGTTGGGCGTGGTAGAGGTGAGGAGGGTGGCGCGGCTGGTGGCGACGATTTCTTCGATGGGCAACGGAGCCGGGGCGGGCAGCAGCGCGATCAGGTCGCGGATCGGCAGGCCGCGGTGCTGGCGATACCACTGGTCGCTGACGGTGACGCCGTGCGGGGCCAGCGCGGCGCACAGGGATCGGTGGTTGCGTGCGGTGGTGTCGGCGAGGGTGCCGTCCCAGTCGCAGATGAGCGCGCGGCAGCCGGTGAGGATGTCGTGGTGTTCTGATGTCACGTCGGTTCCTGACGCGGGAGGTGGGCGGTGGGGGTGTGGGGTGGTCTGGCAGTCTCGTCGGCGCCCGAGGTCCGGCCAGTGTGACGGAGCCGATTCGTGATCAAACATGCCACCGCCAGCACCTTTGTGTTCTGCGAGTTCCCCGGCGGGTGGCGGACCGGTCTGATCGAGCACCCGCGGTTGCAGCGGTGGATGGTGGTGGGCGGGCACGTCGAGCGGGACGAGACGCAGACCGAAGCGGCTGTTCGGGAAGCGATGGAGGAGTCGGGTCTGCGGGTGCGGTTGTTGGCGTGTCCGTCGCCGGTCCTGCCTGCCGGGTATCCGCATAAGCCGGTGGCGCAGCCGTGGTGGGTTAGCGAGATGCTGGTCCCGGCCGACAACCATCTGGACGAGCCGCATGTGCATGTCGATCATCAGTATGTGGCGGTCGTGGACTCGCCGGTACCGGTGTCCGATGCGGTGCATCCTTTTGCCTGGTATCGGCAGGACGAGTTGGTGGGGTTGGCGATGTTCGACGACACGCGGTTGCTGGCCGACGCGTTGTTCCCGCAGATCGGCAGGATCGATGCGGCGGCCAAGGAAGATAGCGCCGCGCTGCTGCGGGTGCTGTCGTCCGCCTGGCTCACCTGATCCGGACACCATGTGGTTTGTGGCGCACGTGTTCGTGGGTCGGTGGTGTCACTGCGTCAGCGTGGTCCGCCTAGCGTGGTCTGGGTTCGACCTGGCCGGGGCTGCGTCGATCCACCGACTGATGAGCTCGACGAGAGAGTCGGTGTCGTGGTCGCGCCGGTCGAGCAGTCGTACGTGTGTGGGATCGAGGTCGGTCAGCCGTTCGAACAGTGTGGCGGCGCGCAGGTGCACGACCCACTGGTCGTCAGTGAAGGCGCGGTCGTCGCGGGTTTCCGCGCGATGCACGGCGGCGTGCAGGTCGTCGGTGAGGACGATGGTGAGATCGGGCAGGGATCGCCAGCGGGCTGCAGTCTCGAGGATGGCCTGGACCGAGTCGGCGGCAGCGTTGTCGTCGTCGGGGTGCAGGATCAGCGACTGGTAGATCGCGGTGGAGTGGATGCTGCGGCCCTCGATGACGGTTCGCCCGGCCCGCAGAGCGGGCAGGGTGGTCTCGTAGTCGTGCATCTTGATAGCCAACAGGAGCAGAGTCTCGGATCGTGGGTGTCCGCCGCGCAGGAAGTGTTCGTCGCTGGCGGCGGTGGAGAGGATGCGCAGCAGGCGGCGGGCGAGGTCGCCATCACCGCCGCTGCGGCGCCGGGAGAAATCCGCCACCACCAGCGGCGGTTCGGCACCGGCGGCGGTGGCCTCAAGGACACGGCGAGTCAGGTAGGTCTTGCCGACACCGTTGAGCCCTTCGATGGAGATCAGGCGGCCTCGGCTGGGAGTGGTATCGGTGCTGTCGGACATGCGGTTCCCATCGTTGTGGGGCGCGAGCGTGGTGAACGACGGCGCCGAGATAGGGCGCGGCGCACTACAGGGGTGTTAGCCGAAGAGAGCGACTTGCTGGGGCTTGGCGGCCTTGGCCTCGCATCCGGCCAGACAGCGCAACTGTCGCAGATTAACCCAGTCGGATTCGGTGACCATGCGGCTGAACAGCTCTGTGGTGACCTCGACGTCGGCCATCGCGCGGTGCCGGTTGGCCGGGACGGGCATCTTCAGGTGTCGTATGAGGTCGTCGAGACCGTGCCGGGGTAGGTCGGGGTAGTGCCTTCGAGCGAGGCGGACAGTGTCGATCAAGCCAATGCGCGCGAGATTGGGACAGTGCTCGCGGTAGGCGTAGATCAGGTTGGCCTCAGCCGGAGCGTGGTGAGCGATGAGCACGTAGGGCCCGGCGGTGAAGCGGCGGTCCAGCGCGGCAAGCACTTCACCGGCGTAGGGCCGGTCGACCACCATGTCCGGGGTGATGCCTGTCTGGTCGATGTCGAACGGGGTGAGTTCGGCGTGCTTAGGCGGGCGCATCAGCGCTTCCCAACGGGTACGGCAGGCGAGCGTCCCGCCGACCACATGCAGCACCTGTACGGCGACCTCGATGGCCTCCGGCGGAGCACCGGTCGGAGTGGTGTACTCGAAGTCGATCACGACCGGAGTGACGTGAGCGAGGTCATCGATCAGCGGCTGGCCCAACGGTTCACCTCCCGCGCGATCGTCATGGCGTACTCGCGGAGCCGCTGTTCGTCGTCTTCCCTGGTGAGGACCAGGGCCAGTATGCCGTCCAGGAACCTCGCCGCGCGTGTGCAGGATGGCGTGTCAACCGTGACGAACAGGTCACGCTGGTCCAGCGGCACGAGACCGAAAGTACCGGTGGAGTTGGGGACACCCAGCTCCGCAAGGTGCCGGGCGAGTTCTCGCGGTCGAGGCAGCCGCATCCGCCACAGCGGGGCGTAGTGGTTCCACCGCTGGTCAGACGGAGCGGCAAGGGGGACAAGCAGCTCGGTCCCGGTCAGCAGCCGCTGCAGCCGCCTGGTCTGAGTCATGCGTTGGTCAAGTAGGGCGTCCAGGCGGGCTAGCTCGCGGCGGCCGAGCGCGGCCAGTGGACTGGCGAGGCGGAAGTTGTGCGCCAACCGCGAGAGTGGGTGCTGCCCTGCTGGTGGGGTGAGCCAGTGGCTGCGGTAGGCGCGGGCAGTGGCAGCAATGTCGGGATCGTTGGTGGTGAGAAATCCACCCTCGTCGGTGGACAGCAGTTTAAGCTTGTGGGTGGAGAAGCAGGCGACGGTGGCCTCCGCTCCGACCTGGACGCCATCGACGGTGGTGCCGAGTGCCTGGCAGGAGTCGGCGATAACTGCGAGGTCGTGCTCGGCGGCGTAGTGCCGCAGCCGGGCGGTGTCGCCGGCGCGGCCCCACAGATGCACCGGTACCACCGCCGCAGTTTTGGTGGTGGTCTTACGAGCGAGGTCCTCGTGGTCGAAGTCGGTTCCAGTGTTGTCGCAGTCCACGATCACCGGTGTGGCGCCCAGATGGGTGATCGGGGAGGCGGACATGACCACGGCCACCGCTGGGACGAGGACCTCGTCGCCGGACCGTATCCCGGTGGCGTAGAGCGCGGTCTGCAGTGCACTGGTACCGCTGGAGACGGCCACGACCTCCCCTACGCCCAAGCGATCGGCGAGCGCGGCTTCGTAGGCGGCGACCTCGTCGCCTCCCAGCACGGTGCTGGTACTCACCAGGCACCGCCGGGGGCGGCGAAGAAGCGGTCGAAGTCCTGTACCAGCGGCCACATGCTCACGCAGTCGCGCGAGTACAGGGGACAGTCGGTGCCACCGTCACGCTCCTGCTGCGGGAAGAGCTCGGCCGCGGTGGCAGTGGTGATCGAGCGCTGTGTCCCGGCCTCGGCAGTGGCGGCGATGCGGTAGCGGGACGGGCAGTCCCACACCGATCCGTCGGGTTCGATGAACGCCAACTGGTGGCCACCGAAGCACCCGTGGACAAGCTGGAGATCGTGCTGGACGACGGAGGCGATCTGCGCCGGATAGCGCGGGGCGGGCAGCGACAGGCCCAGGTCAGCGTCGTAGACCGCGTCCAGGGCTTCGGTCAAGCCCTGCAGGTCCTCCTCGCGCAGGCTCAGTTCACGGTGCAGCGGATGGTCGTGCTCCAGGGAGATCGGCTGGGGGACGAAGTAGTCGACACCCAGCCGCGCGGCCAACGCCGCGGTATCGGACAGGCCGGACAGGGTCTGGCGGGTGATGACGGTGTAGAGCCCGATCTTCGGCGTGCTGTGATGGGTGCGGTCAGCGACCAGGGCGCTGATGCCGTTGAGGACGTCGCGGTGACCGTGCTTGCGGTTGCGGGCGGGCCGGTGCAGGTCGTTGAGAGCAGCGTCGGAGGAGTCCAGCGACACCGACACCCCGGACAAGCCCGCCTCCAGCAGCATCCGGCGGATCTCGGACCGGATGAGCGGAATGCCGTTAGTGCACACCGCGACCTCGATACCGGCGCCGGTCAGGATGCGGATGACCTGCTCGATCGGCGGCCAGATCAGCGGTTCCCCGCCGGCGAGGAACACCCGCTTGATTCCGGATCTGTTCACAGTGGACAGAAAGTGGGTGATGTCGGCCAGGTGGAGGTCGCCCTGGGATAGGTGGGAGAGCTGGCCGGGTTGAGTCGGCGGTGCGTCCCGATGCTCTTCCAGTGTGCCGAAGTAGCAGTAGTCGCAGCCCAGGTTGCACGGGCTGCGCGGTGCCCACAGCACGGTCAGATTGCGGGGACGGGGCATCAGCGTGTACCTCCTGCTGCGGCGAGTACGAGGTTGTGCAGCTCGTCGACGATTTCGTCGGTCTCGCGGTCGTCGCGGGCGACGACACGGAACCGACCGCGGTCGTGGTCGGCCTGACGCTGGTACAGCCGCACCACGCGATCGACCAGCCGCCGCTGCTGCTCGGGAATGAGCGCGCTGCCCTCGCGCTGCTGCCACCGTCGGGCGCACGTCTCCGGGTCGTCGGTGATGAGCAGCGTGAGGTCGGGCAGGGGCCGCCAGGGCAACGCGGTGGCGTGGAGCTGTTGCGCCAGCTCCCATGCGGCTTCGTCGCGTTCGTCGTCGGTATGGAAGCAGGCATCTGGGTCGCTGGTCATGATCGCGGCCTGGTAGACGGCGACGGTGTCGACGCCGCGGTCCTCCAGCACGATCCGGGGTCGGTCGGGAAGCCGGTCGACGAGCTCGTGTTCGCGGACCTTCAGGGCCAGCAGGGCGAATGTCTCGGTGAGCGGGTGTCCGGTGCGCAGGAACGCATCGCCAGCCGCGGCGAGGGCACCGATGACCTGGGTGGCGACCTGGTCGTCGCTGGTGTCGGTGAGTTCGCTCAGCAGACGGCAGTCCGCGCCCAGCCGCGCGGTCAGCATGGTGGCGAGGTGGGTCTTGCCGACGCCGTTGGGGCCCTCCAGGGACACCCACAGCGGACGTTGCTGGCTGGTGCAGGGCACGCTGAAATGGTCGTCGGCGGTAGTCACGCGGCTCTCCGTGAGCAGACGTAGAGGATCTCGGTGGCGGCGTCGTCCAAGGCGGTGGCAACGACAGGTCCCAGCAGGGCGTCCGGGGCGGTGTCGCGCAGGCGCCGATAGAAGGAGGTGGCGTCGGCGCCGAAGCGGGTAGTGATCGCCATCTCGGTGGCGCGTTGGGTCAGCGGCGGCAGGATGCCGATGACCTCATGCACCACCAGCCCGAGCTCGTCGAGGGCACCCACGAGCTCGTCGTGGCTCCACTCGTAGACGTGGACGCGGTGCTGCAGCTTGCGCGGCGGTGGACCGGGGCTGTTCGGGGTGGACAGGTAGAGCCGGCCGTGCGACGCGAGCGCGGCGGCCGTGTGACGCAGGCTGGCGACGCCGAGGTCGCGCGGCAGGTGCTCCAGCGCTGAGGTGTAGACCGCGACGTCGAACTGCCCGAGGTGGGCTGGCCATGCTTCGCTGACGTCCATTTGGTGGAAGTCGAGCTTGAACTGGGCACCGTACTCGCGGTCCAGGTCGACGCGGCGGTCGCGGGCCTCGGCGAGATTGCCGGGGCTGATGTCCAGGCCGGTGTAGCTGTCGATGTCGGACTGGTAGCGGTAGAGCACGGGGAGCTGCAGGCCTGCGCCGCAGCACACGTCCAGCACCCGGTCTCCCGCCTTGCAGCGCTGGGCGATGAACAGCCGCTGCAGATAGTTCATGATGCCGGTCGGCTTGACCTCACCACGGGCGAGCGCGGCGTAGAAGTCGTCCATCTGATTGATCGAGTACCGGCCGATCATGGGAGTGCCGGGCCGGGTCCGGTACTCCTCACCCAGCTCGGGATCCGCCGGAGCAGCGTTCTCGATGACTTCAGAGGAGGTTTCGGTACCGGCTTCGGGCGAGGTGTCGGTGCGGTCGAGGTAGTCGTTCACAAGGTCTCCCAGGGGAAGCGGACCCACCCTGTGCACGTGGTGGCGAGGTAGTTGTGCACCTGGTGCGGTTCTTGGGTGCTGGCGGCAAACCAGTTGGTGGTGTTGACCACGACGACCGCACGGCGCAGGCGCCCGGCGGAGGGAGCGATCAGCTCGACCGCGGTGGCGGCGGTCTGCCCGGATCCGGCGACGTCGTCGACGAGCAGCACGTCGGCGTCGTCAACGGAGCCCAGCGACGCCGGGTTGGCGACCATCGGCCGCGCGCTCTTGGCGGCGTTGGGTACATCGCTGGTGGTGTGGGTGACCTCGACGGCGCGCACGTCGCGGACGCCGAGGCGATGGGCGAGCATCACCGCGGGAATCAGGCCGCCACGCAGGATGCCGACCACGACATGTGGAACGCCGTCCTGACGGATCTGCTGGGCGAGGACGGCGACGTGGTGGTCCAGATCCTTCCAGCCCAGGTCGAGTGCGATGCGGGAGTCCGTCACGCCGCTCACCTCGCTCCGGTGAGGGTGTGCAGCCGGGTGCTGAGGTTCCAGCCGCGGGCGATGGCAGGGCCCTGCAAGGCGTCCATCCCGGCGAGGACCTTCTCGCGGGTGGTGCCCTCGGGCATCACCCACACCGGGCCCAGGCCGTAGTCGCTGACCAGGCGACCGATCTCGTCGAGGTCGCGGTCGACGTCGGTGACGACGAACTTGAACGCCGCCCGCCCGGTGGCCTTGAGCGCGGCCAGTGCCGGCGGCACGATCCTCCGGGAGAAGCCGACACCGGAGTTGGCCAGCTTCGGGCTCACCACCCACAAGTCCACCAAGTCGACCAACCCGGGATCGGGTATCTGGGTACCGTTGGTCTCAACCTGTACCCGCACGTGCTGGGGCACACCTGCGGCGAGTGCGGTCATCGCGGGCTGCTGCAGCATCGGCTCGCCGCCGGTGATGACCATCAGGTCGACGTCGCGGGCGGTAACCCAATCGATCAGCTCCGTCACCGGGACGCTCTTGCTGACCTCTGTGGGGGTGTACCGGGTCCAGTCCCAGGTATAGCGGGTATCGCACCAGGTGCAGGTGAGGTTGCAGCGAGAGAACCGGCAGAACACGCAGCGTTGACCGGTCAGCGGACCCTCTCCTTGGAACGACTCGAACTGCTCGGCGAGGATCGCGGAGCCCTCGACACGGTTAGGCAGCAGCGGGAGAACGGTCATCATCCATCGGTCCTCTCCCACAGGGCGGAACTGCTCTCGGTCTCCGACACCTCGACAGAGACCAGGCTGCCGTGAACGTTCGGCTCAACATTGTCGATGAACCACTGACCAAGGTGCCAGGCCAACAGCTCGCTGGTGGGATGTATCGCGATCAGGTCGTTGAGCAGCCGGTGATCGAGAGCTGTCCTGAGATAGTCACCGAACGGGGCGAGATCACCGAAGTCGGTCACGAACCCGAACCTGTCAAGCTGGTCGGCGGTCAACAGGAGTGTCACGTCGTAGTTGTGGCCGTGGTTTCGGCTGCACTTGTGAGTCTTGGGCAACAGCCGAAGTTCATGACTGGCGCTGAAGCCGAAAGACTTCGAGATTGTGAACCGTCCGGTCGTGACGGGAATGTCTTGTGCTGTCACGGTTTTTACTCCGTTCGTGGACACTGGGTTGGTCATCATGAACGTACTATCGGGGATCCGTCCAGCCGGGTGACCGTGATCGAGCCCGGATGGTCGCGTCATGTGGGCGACGATCGTGGGGCGGTAGTGACCTTCGCCGCTGTCCTGGGGAAGTCGGAGGCGTCGGTCAGCTCGTGCACCACTTCGCGAGTGCGCTTGATCTTGGTGGTGCGAGAGGAGCGAGAAGCGTTGAACCTCATCGGTATGGTGTTGCTGTATCGAATTTCCTCGGAGTGGTAGAGATGAAAGGGTTGTACCGAGGTCAATGCGGTGACGATGGAGTTCGGATGCACGTCCGACTCCTGTCCGATTAGAGGCTGTACACCGTCGTTGATCTCGTTCTTAGTAGGTGTCATTGTCTGGTCTCGGCGCGGCGAGTCTTTGCAGCCGCAGCGTCCCTGGTGTCTTGCGGGATCTGAAAGCACAGACAGATCAGGCGACCGAGGAGGGCCAATCCGGCGGTGATCGTGATGGCCAGCATCGGACTCACCTACCGATCGTCACATGGACGCGGGATCGTATGCTAGACGCGACAAGGGAATGAGTACGCTGCTGCGGTACCAGCGGCGCCTCGCGCTCGACTCCGACGGCGCGAGCGGACGCAGAAGGAGCGCAGCCACCTTGACGAGCATGACACCCCGTCCCCTCACCGGTCTCCAGCTGGGAGACGGTGCCGCCCGCGGACAGCGGTTGGCTGTAGACGCGGAAGCCGTTGTGTGGCTGGTCCTGCCATGGCTCGACGGTCTGCGGAGAGTACGAGCGGTGCAAGCGCCACGGCTGCAGGGTTACGTACCAGGGGAAGCCGACACGGTGCTTGGTGATCAGATCGGTGGGATTGCCGGCATGGGCGCCTTCACGCAGCCATTGAGGGTTATTCAGGAGAGTTGTGTGGATCTTGTAAGACCGCGGTTGAGCTGCGGAGATACGCCTCCGATCAAGATCGCTGAATAAGCCTCATTGACCTGTCACGACCTCAACCACCTTCCCGACTTCGTGGAACCCGGTGAGGTTCTGGCCTCCGGTGGAGCCGGGTCGCAGTCCGGTTCCACCTGCCAGCATCCCGCCAGGGGCTTGGACCGGTCGGGCGGCGTGGTCGCGCCCTCCGGGGGAGAGGGCCTGGCGTGGTCCACGCACCTGCGCCTTGGGGGAGGATCGCAGGTGATCCGCCCGACCGGTGACGACCCGGTCGGGCCGTCGAGCTTACCGTATCAGTTACATGTAAGTTTACGCGTAGTCCAATCGTGTGGTTGCGGCTTGGTGGAACAGCGACTTGCAACACTGTGTGTCACGACGTCCGCAAAGCGGCCTGCACCACCACGTCGACAGGTGATCGAGAGGTAGGGCACGTGCCAGAAGACCGAGGAGACCCCTCAGCGCTGGCCTGGCTGATCGGAACCGAACTGAAGAACGCCCGTAAGCGCGCCAAGGTCTCGCAGAAGGCCGCAGGGACGGTGCTGGGTGTCAGCCACGCCACCATCAGCTACATGGAGGGCGGGACGACCGCCCAGGAGCCGGCGAAGGTCACCACGTTGCTGCGGCACTACAGCTGCGATCTGGCGCACGCCGATCGGCTGGCCCGCCTCGCGGGGAGTTACGCGGACAAGGGCACCTGGTGGGCAGACTTCGCAGATGTGGTTGCCGACTGGTTCGCCACGTTCGTTGGCCTGGAAGGGCTGGCCCGGGCGGAGTTCGTCTGGGAGCCGCTGGCGCTACCGGGTATGGTGCAGGTTCCGGAGTACGCCGAGGCACTGCTCGTCAACCACCTTCACTTCGCTCCTGCGGAGGTGCCGCAGGTCGTAAGTCTGCGCGCAGCCCGACAGAAGCGCTTGACCGATGACGAGCCGCTGCCCTACAGCACGGTCATTGAGGAGAGAACTCTCGACCGCATGGTCGGTGGCCCGGACGTGATGCGGCGCCAGCTGGAACACCTCCTCGAACTGAGCAAACTCCCGAACGTCGACCTGTTCGTGATGCCAGAGGGCACCGCTGTTCACGACGGCTTGGACGGCGAGTTCACACTGCTCGACTTCGAGGTGGCCCAGAGCGTTGCCTACATCGAGTTCCAGGACGGTGCGGTCTACATACAAGATCAAGATCGTGTGGCGAAGTACGCTTTGACCCGCAAACGGATGTGCGCAGCCGCTACGGCGCCGATTGAGGAGGCCATCGCCTCTCGCCTGCCCCGTCTTGCGGTCTAAATGACTGTGGAGGACTCCGACATGCCCCAGATCGAGCAGCTCAACTTCCAGGCCAGCTCCTACTCGAACACCGGAGGCGGCTGCGTTGAGCCTGCACCGCACCGTGATGGTGTCCTTGCGCGGGACAGCAAGGATCCGCAAGGTCCGCGGCTCGAGTTCACCCACACTCAATGGGCACAGTTCCTGGATGAGCTGGCCAACGGCCGAGAGTGCACCAACGGCGTCGTCACGACCAGCGCCGAGAAGCTGGAGCGGACCTACCACGGACAAGCCGTGCTGACCTGCTGGCACCTGCATTCGACCAGCACTTCCGTCATCCTGCACTTCACAGCTCGCGAGCAGGAGGCCTTCCTGCTCGGGATCGCGGACGGCGAGTTCCACTACGCCGAGACAACTGCAGCACTGACGGGTTCGGTCACCTAAGGCGATACTGATTGTTCGATGTCAGATGGGGGTGCACCAAAAGGCTCGACCTGGGGTGAGAACTCGTAAGTCGGTTCGCGCATTGGGCTGCCCCTGGCCTGACCGTTATAGGTCGACGTGAGCCCTAACGAGGGTCCCAGGTCAAGTCGGTGGTGTACTGTACCCATCCCTTGAGATCAAGAATGTTTCCGGCTGAATCGAAGGCCAATAACAAGAACCGAAGATCGTTAGCGCGCCCGATTAATCATCAGGACTAACGCAAAGGAGCCTAGCAAGACGGCCTGTTGCAACAGCAGTGTGGATAGCCTGCCTGACGGGAAAGTCCCTTGTGGACACCGACGGCGAGTATTTATAATGCTGTGCATCGCATCCTAAGATTTCCGGCACATGATCGAACCATCGGGTTGAGTACGGCGACGATCCCAGACGGAGGATAGGGTCGTGGACGTGGTGATCGACGACGAGGACCGCGTGGTGCCGGTGCCCGCGCAGGTGCGACGGGTGGTGTCGATCGTCCCGTCGCTCACCGAGGCCGTCGCCGAGACCGCGCCCGGGCTGCTCGTCGGGGCCACCGACTGGTGCACCCATCCCGCCGACCTCGACGTCCGGCGGATCAAGGGCACCAAGAACCCCCACGTGGCCGCGATCATCGACCTGGCGCCGGACCTCGTGGTGGCGAACCAGGAGGAGAACCGCCAGCCGGATCTCGACGCGCTGCGCGAGGCCGAAATCCCGGTCTACGTCACCGACATCCGCACGCTGGACGACGCGTTCCCCTCCTTGCAACGGATGCTCGCCGCCTGCGGGCTGGGCCGTCCGCCGTGGCTCGACGACGCCGAGGTGGCCTGGCGCGCGGTCCCCGAGCCGGACCGACGCCGCCGAGCCGTCGTCCCGATCTGGCGCAAGCCGTGGATGGCGGTCGGGCGCGACACGTTCACCGGCGCGGTACTCGCCCGCCTTGGCATCGACAACGTGCTGGCCGAGGACCCCGAGCGCTACCCGCGGTTCGACCCCGCCGCGCTCCCGGAGCACGACCTCGTGGTGCTGCCCGACGAGCCGTACCTGTTCACCGCCGACGACGGCCCCGAGGCGTTCCCCGCCACGCCTGCGGTCCTGGTCAGCGGGCGGCTGCTCACCTGGTACGGCCCGAGCCTGGTCACCGCAGCCCGCGAGCTCCCCGCCGCGCTCATCCCGCAACCGAGTACGTGAGCAGGTAGCCCGACGAAGGGCGGCGTCACCCACCTGCGTACCACTTTACCCAGATCTGACGTGATGCTCTACGGTCAGCGCCTGTGGGGGACTGCACACGACATGACCAGCGACACAGCGGCGCGCGACACGGGCGGCGCTACCCCGCTCACAGCGTCGCACTCCCCGTAGCAGCAGCCCTGCTTCTCACCGGCTGCGCGGCGGCGTCACCGCTGGCCCCACTCGCCGCGCAGGTCACAACCCCGTCCGCGGTCACCACTGTCCTGTCCACCGAGGACCCCGCTGCCCTCGCCGTCGCCACGAGCGCCGCGCTCTACGCCTTCGCGCCGGTGGTCGTGCTCGCCGCGGCCGACGACGCCGCCGCGCAGGCCGCCACCGCTCTCGCAGCGGTGCGGCTCGGCGCACCGCTGCTGCTGACTCCGGCCGCCGACGATCCGGCGGGCGTCGGCGCCGAGCTGGCCAGGCTCGGCACGAGCACCGTCCTGACCGCCGATGCCGGTGCCGCCGAGTGGGCCACGGCGGCGGGCGTCCCGGCGAAGCTGGTCGGCGACGAGAACGCGCTGCCGGCCGTCACCGCACCGGCGCCGCGGCCGTCCCTGCTGGTGCTGGCCGAGGACACCCCCGCCCAGCTCGCCGCCACCACCACCGCCCGCGCCTCAGGCGCCCACGTCGACGTGATGCCCGGTGCCGCGATCCGCTTCGATCCCGTGTCCCGTTCGTCCGGGGACCTCGACGCTGCCCCGGAGCGGGTACTCGCGCTCGGCCCGCGGTTCGGCACCCCGGACACGCTCGACCGGAAGCTCGCGGTCGCGGCCACCGGCGTCACGCTGCCCGGCGGTGGCCAGGTGCTTTTTCCGGGGCGCCGGATGGTCGCCCTCTACGGCCACCCCGGCGCGCCCGCGCTCGGGGTGCTCGGCGAGCAGGGCGTCGCGGAGTCGGTGCAGCGCGCGCAGGCGCTGGCCGCGGAGTACCAGCCGCTGGTCGACGAGCCGGTCGTCCCCGCGTTCGAGCTGATCAGCACCGTCGCCGACACGGCCGCGGGCGCGGACGGCGACTACTCCGCCGAGGCGTCGGTCGAGGACCTGCGGCCCTGGGTGGACGCCGCGCGGGAGGCGGGCGTCTATGTCGTGCTCGACCTGCAGCCGGGTCGCGCCGACTTCCTCAGCCAGGCCCGCCGTTACGAGGAGCTGCTCGCCGAGCCGAACGTCGGCCTCGCGCTGGACCCGGAGTGGCGACTGGGCCCCACGCAGCGGCATCGGGACCAGATCGGTTCCGTCGGGATCGACGAGGTGAACTCCGTGGTCACCTGGCTCGCCGACCTCACCCGCGACCGGACCCTGCCGCAGAAGCTACTGATGCTGCACCAGTTCCGGGTGAGCATGATCGTGAACCGGGAGCAGCTCGACACGTCCCGTGACGAGCTGGCGGTGATGGTGCACGCCGACGGCTTCGGCACGCCGGAGACGAAGTTCGAGACCTGGAACGCCCTGCACCAGAACGAGCCGGCTGGCGTGCACTGGGGCTGGAAGAACTTCTACGACGAGGACACCCCGACCTTCACCCCCGCCCAGACCACGTCGATCGGGCCGACCCCACCGGTGTTCGTCTCCTACCAGTAGCCAGCCGATCTCGAAAGGTAGGACTTTTCCCATGCACGAACCCGCGCCCATCGGGCGCCGTCTGACGGCCCGTATCCTTGATCTACTCTTCGCGCTCGTCCTGACTTTCGTCTCGATCATCCCGATAGCGCTCGTGTTGCTCCCGTTTTTGTCAATTATCGATAACGACCGCCTGGCAACCTTTGGGGCCGCAGCCTGTTACTTCCTGGCCTATGTGGTGTTGGAGTTCTTCCTGCTCGTACGCCGAGACGGTCAGACTCTGGGGAAGGGGCTGATGGGCCTACGTGTCGTGGACTCTAAGCGGCAGGACGCGAGGCCACTGCAGGTACTGCCGGCGTTGCTGCGGCTGATAATATTGTTCACCCCGTTCGTTCTTCTGTCCGTCGCAGGCGCCGCCACAGATTCGGCGCCCAAGGACAGCCTGGCGAGCGCGAGTGTTCTCGTCCTACTGACGAGCCTGATACTGGCGGCGGTGCCCGGGTGGAGACGACGGGCAGTCCACGACTACCTCGCTCGCAGCCAGGTCGTCCGCGCTCCACGGCGCGCTATCGCGCTTCGTGAGGACGTCCGGATGATGGTCCCTGGCAAGATAGACATGGAGGCTTATTCAGGACGCGCGTACGGTTCAGCATCACCGCAGCTCAGACGTGGTGGAGCATGATCTACTTCTCGCCCGTGAATAAGCCTCATGACAAAGCGTCTCTGAGAAAGGGAGAACATCAGCCTCAGGACGTAGCGGGGGTCGTGCAGAGGCCGCTCCTGCTCGTCGGACCACTGGGCGATGCCCACGACATACAGCTGGCGCAGGTTGACGGGCTTGGCTGGCCGCGCGATGGATGTACTAAGCTGGCCATATGGTCACCGACCGCATCACCGAGCTGCGCCTGACGTCAATCACGTTCTACCGCGACGTCACGCTTCCACTCGCGCCGCTCGCGGGGTGTTCCATCTCGATCCGGTTCGCGTGAGCCTCGACAAGACGCTCGACTCCTACAGCTGATGGGCCCATCGCCTTACCCGCGCACTCCCTACCTCTGGACTCCGGACGGCGGTGCCGCTGGAGATCTCGTCCTGGATCCGGGAGAGCGACCGGACTGGCTGCAGCGACCGGTCGTCGTCGAGGAGAAGGTCGACGGCGCCAACGTCTCCGTCTGGTGTGACGGCGGGCGGGTACAGGTCGCCTCCCGCGGTGGACCCGATGCGATGGACCGGGCGGGCCAGCTCGGTCCGTTGCGCGCACGGGTCGGCGCAGCGCACGATGAGCTCGCCGCGCTCCTCGACGGGGACTGGGTGCTCTACGGCGAGTGGCTGTGGCTGTCCCACACGATCCACTATGAGCGCCTGCCCGATCACCTCATCGTGCTCGACCTCTGGCACCCGAAGTCCGGCTTCGCGGACCTCCCGGAGCGTGACGAGAGGGTAGGTGCGAGCGGGTTGATCATCCCTCCACGGCTGTTCAGTGGTGTTCTCGGGTCGGCGGACGCCATACTCGGCCTGATGGGCCCGTCGCGTTTCGGAACGGCGCTCATGGAAGGGGTGGTGCTCCGTCGCGGAGACGGCGCGCGGTGCAAGGTGCTGCGGCCGGGCTTCGTCCGCGCCGGCGACGATCACATCGGCAAGGTGCGCAACCAGCTCGCTGGCAGACGCTGACGTTCCCAGGCCTTCAGCACTGAGCTCGACGGGGCGGGTGGAGTGCGGCCTGTCGCCCGCGCGGCCTCCAGCCACGCCTCGACCGCTTGCTCGACCTCTTCGACCGCCTCATGCGGTGTAGACCCATGAGCAGTGCAGAACGGCAGATCAGGTACGTCGGCGACCCAGACGCGGTCCTCTGAACTCCAGGACACCTCGATGCGGTATGTCGGTTCCAGCACTGGTCCTCCACTCCGAGGGTCTACGTTTGCTCAGCTCACGTTCGTCAACCGGTACACGTCGTAGACGCCCTCGACGTTGCGCACCGCGCGCAGCATGTGTCCCAGGTGCTTCGGATCGCCCATCTCGAAGTTGAACCGCGACACCGCCACCCGGTCGCGCGACGTCGTCACGTTCGCCGACAAGATGTTGACCTTCTCGTCGGCCAGCACCTTCGTGATGTCGGACAGCAGCCGGTGCCGGTCGAGCGCCTCCACCTGGATCGCGACGAGGAACATCGAGCCCGGTGACACCGACCAGGCGACGTCGACCAGGCGCTCGGAGCGCTCCCGCAGTCCGGGGGCGTTGGTGCAGTCGGTGCGGTGCACGGTGATGTCACCTGCACTGGTGACGAAGCCGAGGATCTCGTCCCCGGGTACGGGAGCGCAGCAGCGGGCGAGCTTGGTGTAGACGTCCTCGAGGTCGGCGACGTCTCCCCGGACGACGACGCCGGCGGCGCCACCGGAGCGGCGCAGCCGCAGCGTGGACGGCGTGGCGCGCTCGGCGAGGTCCTCCTCGGCCTGCTCCACCCCGCCGAGCAGGGCGACGAGACGCTGCACGACGTGCCGGGCGCTCGCGTGCCCCTCCCCGACCGCAGCGTAGAGGCCCGACAGGTCCGGGAAGTGCAGCTCGCGCGACAGCGCGGCCATCGCGTCAGCGGAGACGAGCCGCTGCAACGGCATGGACGTGCGCCGCGCCTCCCAGGTGATGGCCTCCTTGCCGGCCTCGATCGCCTCCTCTCGGCGCTCCTTGGCGAACCAGTGCTTGATCTTCGTCTTGGCTCGCGGGGACGCGACGAACGCCAGCCAGTCGCGGGTCGGCCCGGCGCTCTCGGCCTTGGAGGTGAAGATCTCCACGACGTCGCCGGACTCGAGCTTGCGCTCCAGCGCGACGAGCCGTCCGTTGACCCGGGAGCCGATGCAGCGGTTGCCGACCTCGGTGTGCACCGCGTACGCCAGGTCCACCGGGGTGGAGCCGGACGGCAGCGTGATCACGTCCCCCTTGGGGGTGAAGACGAAGATCTCCTGGGTGGCGAGGTCGAAGCGCAGCGACTCCAGGAAGTCGCCGGGGTCGGCAGCCTCACGCTGCCAGTCGAGCAGCTGGCGCATCCACACCATGTCGTCGGCCTCGACGGTCCCCTGCGCGACGGCGTCCCCGCGGCTTTCCTTGTACCGCCAGTGCGCCGCGATGCCGTAGTCGGCGGTGCGGTGCATCTCGTGGGTACGGATCTGCACCTCGAGGGGCTTGCCGTCCGGGCCGATCACCGTGGTGTGCAGGGACTGGTAGACCCCGAACCGCGGCTGCGCGATGTAGTCCTTGAACCGCCCCGGCATCGGCTGCCACAGCGCGTGCACCATGCCCATGGCCGCGTAGCAGTCGCGCACCTCGTCGACCAGCACGCGCACACCCACGAGGTCGTGGATGTCGTCGAAGTCGCGACCCTTGACGATCATCTTGCGGTAGATCGAGTAGTAGTGCTTGGGCCTGCCCTCGACGGTGGCCGCGATGCGCGCCGAGTCGAGCTGCTGGGTGATCTCGTCGATCACCTGCTTGAGGTAGGTGTCGCGCGAGGGCGCCCGCGTGGCGACGAGCCGCACGATCTCGGAGTACTTCTTCGGGTGCAGGATCGCGAAGGACAGGTCCTCCAGTTCCCACTTGATCGTGGCCATTCCCAGCCGGTGCGCCAGCGGCGCCAGCACCTCGAGGGTCTCGCGAGCCTTCTTGGCCTGCTTCTCCGGGGGCAGGAAACGCATCGTGCGCATGTTGTGCAGGCGGTCGGACAGCTTGATGACCAGCACGCGGGGATCGCGAGCCATCGCGACGACCATCTTGCGGATCGTCTCGGCCTCGGCCGCGGTGCCCAGCTCCACCTTGTCGAGCTTCGTGACACCGTCGACGAGATGCGCGACCTCCTCGCCGAAGTCGACGTGCAGCTGGCTGACGGAGTACTCCGTGTCCTCCACCGTGTCGTGCAGCAGCGCCGCGATGAGCGTGGTGGTGTCCATGCCCAGCTCGGCCAGGATCGTGGCGACGGCCAACGGGTGGGTGATGTAGGGATCACCGGACTTGCGCAGCTGGCCCGCGTGCTTGGTCGCAGCGACGTCGTAGGCGTGCTGCAGCAGGCCCAGGTCGGCCTTGGGGTGCAGCGCGCGGTGCACGCTGGCCAGCGGCTCGAGCACCGGCTCGACGACCGCGACACGCTGCGGGGTCATCCGCCGGGCGATGCGTGCCCGTACCCGGCGGGTGGCCGACGGCTTAGCCGATCCGTCCGGTCCGGGGACCGGCGGTGCGGCGGGTTGCTGCACCTCAGTCATCCGTGGGGCCCCTCACCCCGTCAAGGATAGCCCCGCGCCACCGGTGGGCAGTGAACAGCTCCCCCTCGCCGTCCCCGACGTCACAGATCGCGTCAGATCAGACGCTCAGGAGCGCGTGCACCGGGACCGGGCCGAGCCGGCTCCGTCCGCCCAACGCCGTCAGCTCCAGGAACGCTGCGAAACCGAGCACCTCGGCGCCCGCGTCGGCCAGCAGGACGCACGTTGCGGCCGCCGTGCCTCCGGTAGCCAGCACGTCGTCGACGACGAACACCCGCGAACCTGCCGCCACCGTGTCGGCGGACAGCTCCAGCGTCGCGGTGCCGTACTCCAGATCGTAGGTCCGCGAGCCGGCGACCCGGGGCAGCTTCCCCGCCTTGCGGACCGGGACGACTCCGGTACCCGCAACCAGCGCGACGGCCGCCCCGAGCAGGAATCCCCGCGCCTCCACGCCGACCACGACATCGGCCGCACCCACCAGCGACGCGAGCTCGGTGGCGACCGCGGCGAACGCCTCGGCATCGGCCAGGACCGGCGTGATGTCGCGGAACAGGACACCGGTCTCGGGGTAGTCAGGAACGTCCCGGATCAGACCGGCCGCCCGTGCGAGGGACGCCTGCACGCTCGCGGTGACCGGTGCCGGCCCGGGACGGCTCATCGGCGCCGCTTGCCGCTCGGGCGCGCCGACTTGCCCGTCGGGCGGGCGGTGCGCGAGCCTGCCGGCCGCCGCTCCCCCGCCTTGCTCTGGCGGGCCGGCACGCTCGCCGCCGCGGCCATCGCCCGCTCACGGCGCTGCTCGGTGGCGAGCACCTCGTCGTCGACGAGGTCCGGGCCGGTCTCCGGCACGCCGGCGAACGCACCGGCGGCCCGCTTGCGCCGGGCCGCCACCCGACCGGCCTGCTCGCGGTAGCGCGGATCGCGCATCTTGAGCTCGACGAGGACCGGCGTGGCCAGCAGCAGCGACGACACCGTCCCGGCAAGGATGCCGACCATCAGTACCAGCGCCAGGTCGGCGAGGACGCCGACGCCGAGCAGCCCGACACCGATCACCATCAGGGCAGCGACGGGCAGCACCGCGATCAGCGACGTGTTGATCGAGCGCATCAGCGTCTGGTTGAGCGCGAGGTTGGCCGCCTCGGGGTAGCTGCGCCGGCTGAGCCCGAGCAGCCCCTGGGTGTTCTCCCGGACCTTGTCGAACACGACCACGGTGTCGTAGAGCGAGAAACCCAGGATCGTCACCAGGCCGATCACCGTACCCGGGGTCACCTCGAACCCGACGATCGCGTACACCCCTGCGGTGACGGTGACGTCGTGCGCGAGCGCCACCAGCGCCGCGACCGCCATCGACCGCTCGAAGTAGAGCGCCAGGAACAGCGACACCAGCACGAGGAACACGACCAGTGCGATGATCGCCTGGGTGGTGATCTGCCCACCCCAGCTCCCGCTGACCTGGCTGTCGCTGATCGCCTGGAGCGCGGGCGTGCCATCGGCGCCGGTCGGCGCGAAGGTCTCGAACAGCGCCTGCTTCAGCGCCACGAGCTGCGTCGGGTCGAGCGACTCCGATCGGATGAGCACCGAGGCGGAGTCACCCGAGCCCTCCGTCTGGACGACGGCAGGCTCCGTGCCGATCACGCGCTCGTAGACCCCCCGCACCGCCTCGACATCGGCCGGAGCGGCCGCCGTCGTGGCCGGAAACCGGATCTGCGTGCCGCCGGTGAAGTCGATCCCGAGGTTGAAGCCCCGGAAGACGACCGACAGCAGGCAGACCGCCACCAGCAGTCCGAACACGAGATACCAGGTGCGGCGGCGCCCGACGATGTCGAACGCACCCGTGCCCGTGTAGAGGCGGGCGAGGATCCCGTCCCGCGCATGGGTCGGACCGGTCGCCATCTCAGACTCCCTTCGATGCGCCGGCCGCTGCGGCGGCCCGTTTGCGTTCGGCGCCGATCCGCGCCACCGAGCCGAGGCCCGACAGCGCCGGGCTGCCGAAAACCCGGGAGTTCGCCGCCAGGGCGACCAGCGGGTGCGTCACGAGGAACACCACGAGCAGGTCGAGCACGGTGGACAGGCCGAGGGTGAACGCGAAGCCCTTCACCTGACCGATGGCCAGCAGGTACAGCACGGCCGAGGCGAGGAAGCTCACCGCGTCGGCGGACAGGATCGTGCGCCGCGCCCGCATCCAGCCGCGCGGTACCGCGGACCGGAACGACCGACCTTCGCGCATCTCGTCCTTCAACCGTTCGAAGAAGACGACGAACGAGTCGGCGGTGATACCGATGGCCACGATGAACCCAGCGACACCGGCGAGGTCGAGGGTGAACCCGATCCAACGTCCGAGCAGCACCAGCACGGCGAAGACGATGGCGCCGGACAGAACCAGCGACAGGATCGTCAGCACGCCGAGCATCCGGTAGTAGAACAGGCAGTAGACGAACACCAGCACCAGGCCCACGCCCCCGGCGATCAGACCCGCCTGCAGCGACGCGAGCCCGAGCGTGGCGGAGACCGTCTGAGCCTCGGAGGACTCGAACGACAGCGGCAGCGACCCGTAGCGCAGCACACCCGCGAGCTCCTGCGCCGACTCCTGGTTGAACTGCCCGGAGATCTCGGTGGGACCGAAGATCGGGCCGTTGATGGTGGGCGCGGACACGACCTCGCCGTCGAGCACGAACGCGGCGTTCTTGCCGACGTTGTTCGACGTGTACTCGCCCCAGATCGCGGCGCCCTCGCTCTTGAAGGTGAGGCTGACGACCCATCCCACGCCCTGGCTGTTCTGCTGGGCCATCGCGTCGTCGATCTGGGCACCTTCCAGGAACACCGGTCCGAGCAGGTACTTCTCCGTCCCCTCCTGGTTGCACGCCACCAGCGGCAGTGTCGGGTCGTCATAGCCGCGCAAGGGGTCCTGCGCCGCGCAGTCCAGCGCGGCGAGTGCCGCCTGCTGAACAGCCGGGTCGGTGCTCTGCCGTGTCTGCCGGGCGGCGTCGATCGCCGCGGCGGCCTCGGGGTCGGCCGGGCCCGCAGGTGTCGCCGAGCCGGGGGCGGGCACCAGCGGATTCGACGTCGGCCCGGGTGGCGCGGTCGGCGGCGGGGTCGGCGGCGGCGTGGGGTCCTGCAGCGGGGCCGAGAAGGCCACCGGTGCGACGTCGAGCTCCACGGGTGCGGCCGGGTCGGCGGCCCCCTGCGGCTGTGCCGGCTCCGGCGACGGGGCCGGCGTGGTGGGGGCGGCAGGGTCAGGCGGAACTGCGGGGTTCGCGGGGTCGCTCGGCACGCCGCCGGGCAGGCCGGGTAGCGCGGCCGGGACGGGGCCGCCGATCACCTCACGGAACCGCAGCTGTGCGGTCTGGCCGAGGGATCGGGCCTGGTCACCCTCCTGACCGGGCACGGTGATCGTCAGGTTGTCGCCGTCGAGCACCACCTCGGCACCGCTGACGCCGAAGCCGTTGACGCGGTCCTGGATGATGCGCTGCGCCTGTACCAGCTGTTCCCGGGGCGGCACGTCGCCGGTCTCGGTACGCGGCGCCAAGGTGACGCGGGTGCCGCCCTGCAGGTCGATGCCAAGCTTCGGGGCGGCACGACCGTCACCGGTGAAGAACACCAGCGCGTAGAGCATGACGACGATACCGGCGAACGCCGCCAGATAGCGCCAGGGACGGATCTGCCCCGGGGTGGTTGCCACTGCTGAGGTCTCTTCCTGACGTCACCGCAGGTCCCGGCTCGGACGCACGGTGGTGGGGGATCAGTTGCGCGGCGTGCCGTTCGCGGAGTCGTCCTTCTCCAGCGACAGCGCGGCGTCGGCGGCCGTCGGCTCGGTGTCCTCCGTATCCTCCCCGGCCGGGTTGACCTTCTCCCGGACGGACGCGCGCACCCAGGTGGTGACGACACCATCGGCGATCTCGAGGTCGACGGTCTCCTCGTAGGTGGCGTCCACGACGGTGCCGCGCAGACCGGAGGTGGTGACCACCACGTCACCGGGCTCGAGCGAGGCCTGCAGCTCGGCCATCTCGGCCATCTGGCGGCGCTGCCGCCGACCGGACAGGAAGATCGGGATGAAGAGCAGCATGATGAGCAGGGGGAACAGCAGCGAGAAGTCCATGATCTCCGTATCTCCGCACGTCGTAAGCCACCCGAGTCTGCCAGCCCGACCTCAGAACAACGCGGGAGCCCCGCCTGGGGTGTCGTCCGGCGGCGGCGCGATGCCCAGGTGGGTCCAGGCGGCCGCTGTGGCTACCCGGCCCCGCGGCGTCCGCGCCAGCATTCCGGCACGGACGAGGTACGGCTCGCAGACCTCCTCGACGGTACCTGGCTCCTCCCCTACCGCGACGGCCAGCGTGGACACACCCACCGGACCGCCGCCGAAGGACCGCACCAGCGCCCCGAGCACGGCCCGGTCCAGCCGGTCGAGGCCGAGCTCGTCGACGTCGTAGACGGCCAGCGCGTCGCGGGCCACCTGCCGGGTGACCGAGCCGTTCGCGCGTACCTGCGCGAAGTCACGCACCCGGCGGAGCAGGCGGTTGGCGATGCGGGGCGTGCCGCGGGAACGGCCCGCGATCTCCTCGGCGCCGTCGGGACGCAACTCGACCTCGAGGATGACCGCGGCGCGGCGCAGCACGAGCTCCAGCTCGGCGGGGGCGTAGAACTCCATGTGCGCGGTGAAGCCGAAGCGGTCGCGCAGCGGACCGGTCAACGCTCCGGACCGGGTGGTGGCGCCGACGAGAGTGAACGGCGAGATGTCGAGCGGGATGGAGGTGGCACCCGGACCCTTGCCGACGACCACGTCGACGCGGAAGTCCTCCATCGCGAGGTAGAGCATCTCCTCGGCGGGCCGGGCGATGCGGTGGATCTCGTCGATGAACAGGACGTCGCCGGGCACGAGGTTGGACAGCATCGCGGCGAGGTCACCCGCTCGTTCCAGCGCCGGACCCGAGGTCAGCCGGATCGCGGCGCCCATCTCGGCTGCGACGATGAGCGCCAGGCTCGTCTTGCCCAGCCCGGGCGGGCCGGAGAGCAGGATGTGGTCGGGCGGATCGCCGCGGCGCCGCGCCCCCTCCAGCACCAGCTCCAGCTGCTCGCGCACCCGCGCCTGCCCGATGAACTCGCGCAGGTCCCGCGGCCGTAACGAGGCCTCGACTTCGACCTCCTCGGCCTCCGCCGCGCCCGACACCTCGCTCACCCTCCCGCTCCCGTCTCCTGTCTGTGCGGGGTCATCGGGTCTGGCCACCGAGGCGGGTGAGGGCCGTTCGGAGCAGCGCGCTGGGGTCGGCGTCGGCGTCGGCCGCCAGTGCGGTGTCCACGGCCTGCTCGGCTGGTCTCGCCGTGAAGCCCAGGCCGACCAGTGCCTCGACGACGTGGGCACGACGCGGGTTCGCGCCGTTCGCCGCGGCCGGGGTGGCCGCGGTCGCCGCCGGGGCGGCCACCTTGTCGCGCAGCTCCAGCACCAGCCGCTCGGCACCCTTGCGCCCGATCCCGGGCACCCGGGTCAGGGTCGTCAGGTCGCTGTCGACCAGCGCGCGGCGCAGCGCGTCCGGGTCGAGCACGGCAAGGGTGGCCAGCGCGATCCGCGAACCGATCCCACTGACGGTCTGCAGCAGCCCGAACAGCTCGCGCTCGTCGTCGGTGGCGAACCCGAACAGGGTCAGCGAGTCCTCCCGGACCACCAGCGCCGTCGCGAGCCGCGCGCGCTCGCCGCGGCGCAGCCCGGCCAGGGTGACCGGGGTGGCGTACACCGTCAGTCCCACCCCGCCGACCTCGACGACGGCGTGGTCCAGGCCGATCGCCAGCACCTCGCCGCGCACCGAACTGATCATGGAGCCTCCTTCGTGGTTCGCGCCGCCGCGGTGATCCGGGCCCGGTGCGCGCGGGCCAGCTCCGCCGAGCGGGCCTGAGCCTGGGCCATCCGGTCGAGCATCGGCGCCCGCCAGCAGTGGCAGATCGCGAGCGCCAGCGCGTCGGCGGCGTCGGCGGGCTGCGGGGTCTCGTCGAGCCGGAGCAGCCGCGTGACCATCATCGTGACCTGCTGCTTGCCCGCCCGGCCCTCCCCTGTGACGGCGGCCTTCACCTCGCTGGGCGTGTGGAACGCGACCGGCAGCCCGGCCCGGGCCGCGAGCAGCGCCACCACCCCGCTGACCTGAGCGGTGCCCATCACCGTGCGCACGTTGTGCTGGCTGAACACCCGTTCGATCGCGACGACGTCGGGCCGGTGCCGCTCGATCCACCGCTCGACGACCGCACCCAGTACGAGCAGCCGCTCCGCCACCGGCGTGCCCGCGGGGGTGCGGACGACGTCGACGTCCACGCACGTCACGGTGCGCCCGCCGGCGCCGTCGACCACCCCGAGCCCACAGCGCGTCAGCCCCGGGTCGACGCCGAGCACCCGCACGCCCTCTCCTCTCCGCGCGAACAGCCGTTCGAGGAGGCAGGTTACCGCCGCGGCCCGACGCCGCCGCGGGGGCGCGCCGTCAGACCCGATCGTTGACGAACTCGGAGCCGCGCATCCACGCCCACAGACAGCCCAGGCCAGTGTCTCCGATCTCCAGCACGGGTCACGACGGGATCGGGATCTCGGGGTTGTCCCCGATCCCGTCGTGACCTTCAGCCGACCGCGCGCCCACAGCTACCCGGGGGGAGGGGAGCCGGGTCGCCGTGCGGTCGGGGCCTTCGCAGCACTCAGGACATGACGCCACACTCGACACGCCCACACGACGTCGCTGCGCTGGCTCGGGGGTGACGGGGTCGCTGTGAAGATCGCCCGGCAGTCACGGCACCGTTTGCCGGGTGGAGTCATCATCGACGTCGACAGCACCTGCGCTCCGCACAACGCGCCGTACACCCCGGTTCGTGCCACCTGCCCGACCGCCATCGCTTCAGCGGTCACCAGATGGTCGAGCCCGTCCGCGGCACACGTCATCGACAACAGCCACTCATCGCTGTAGGAACTCATCGCCTGTTCCGAGACAAGTGATCGATCTTGACGGGAGTCCGCCCAGCGGAAAACGCGAGGATCCGCTGACGACGTTGTGTGGTTCGTCCAGCCATATCACCTGGATGTCTGGTGTGACAGTGAGCCCGAAACGTTCCCAGGTCGGCTTGTCCCATAGGTGCCACGAGTCATAAGCGCGCTCTACATGCACCCATAGCCGGGTAGGCCCACCCTCCCAGACCTGCCGAAACGCGCTGTCGTCGGTTGTCAACTCGACCTCGCACCAGGAACCGTCCGGCGCGGACAGAGTAGCGGCCTTCGGTATACGGGTGGCGGGGTCGAAAGTATATCCGTGCCGCAGGCCGGAGGGCAGATGTAAGCAGGCCAACAGCCACACCTCGCGGTCGGTGTTCCAGGGTTGGGCCAGCGTCGTGGTGACGCGCCGCTGGCTGGGCTCGGCTTTCGACGCGCGGCTCGCGGCGGTGTCGCAAAGGTGGCGCATCCCCATGAAAGCGGCCCATCGCGTAGTAAACCTGCCTTCCAGCCGATCCACGTAACGGTGCAGGAAGACGAGATTGCCCGCACCGGTATTTAGCTTGAGATCGGCGAGCACCTTCCCGCCAACGGTGAGCTGTTGCGCCCAGCTCCACGGGATACTCGGCACGGAGCAGGTGACAATGATCCGGTTATAGGGTGCGTGTTCGGGCCAGCCGTCGATGCCGTCGCAGACAGCGAGTCGAGGATGGTACCCGATGACAGCCAGCCGCTCGCGGGTTGCCGTGACGAGTTCAGCGTCCACGTCAATGAGGCTTATTCAGCGATCTTGATCGGAGGCGCATCCCCGCAGCTCAACCGTGGTCTTACAAGATCCACATGACCCTCCTGAATAACCCTCAATGGAGAACACGCGGTCGGCACCAAGACGATGGGTCAGCAGGGCGGCGTTGTACCCGGTCCCGGTGCCGATCTCCAACACTCGGTGTCCATCATGAACATCGAGGGTCTCCAGCATTCGCACCATGAGGTCGGGTTTGGTGCTGGAGGAGATAGCCTTACCGTCTTCGTCAATCCCGGTCACCAGCGTGGTGGTCGAGTATGCCAGCCCCAGGCCCGGGCCGCTGGTTTCGATCTCGGCCCACGAGCCGTCTGCCTGTTGCTGGTAGGTCGTGGGCACCAACAAATGTCGAGGTATGGCAGCCAACGCCGCTGCCCATGCAGGGTCGTGCAGATCGCCGAAGTCGGTGAGAGTGGTCACGAGCTCGGCGGCGTAGGCAGCCCAGTCGGTATCGATTCTGGTCATGAGGCAGCTCCGGTGAGCAGGTCAGCGAGTTGCGCGGTCAAAGGTGCTCCGGTGGCGTCTTCGATGAATCCATACTGGCCGGTGGGGTTGACCTCCAACAGAACCCACTCACCGGATGGAGTGATCACGAAGTCCAACGCTCCGTAGACCAGGCCGAATCCGTCCATGAGCAGCCGTATACCCTGGGTAACGTCTTCGGGTGGGATGATGAGCTCGTAGGACAGCGACGGGTAATCGGTGCGGTAGTCGACGTAGGCCGCTGAGCTACCTGCGGTGATCGCGGCGGCGGTGAGGTGCTCGCCGATCACGATCACCCGTGCTTCCCGCTCCTTGGGCACCCACCGCTGGAACATGTGCGTAGTGTGCTCGATCCCGCGCAGGTCAGCGAGGTCGTCGGCGGTGACGCGGTGGGTGTAGACGTTCTTGCGGATGCCGTCCTCGTCAACGGCCATGCCTCCGACCAGCTTGGTCACCGTGAGGCCGCCGGCCGCAAACTTCTCGACGGCATCGGGTTCGTTGGTGATGAGCGTGTCGGGCACCGCCAGGCCGCACAGGGCCGCGCGGGCGAGCTGAACCGGTTTGTAGGCCGCGTCCGCGATCCTACTCGGGTGGTTGCACCACAATGCTGGCAGCGATGCAAGGACCCCGCCGAGCCCATACTTAGCCTCGACCCGCGCATGGTGTGCCTCAGCTGGGCTCAACTCCGGCGACATCCGGTACGCCTCCGGAGACCGGTACCACACAGCTCGCACTTGACCGAGGTCGAGCTGACCGTGAGGTGTCGTGAGCACACCGCACCAGCGATCCTCACACAACTCGACGGACATCTGGAGCTGGGTGGGAAACCAGCCGGTGTTGACCCGGAAGACTTCGGTCCCACGCTCACCGAGTGCGATGACCATGCGATCGGCGGTGGGGTCGAGGTCCCGAGCCAGGATCAGGATGCTCATACCGGACTGCCGGGGTTGTCCGGGCAGAAGTCATAGCTCCAGTCCTCGGACTTGCCCTCGTCGCCGTCCAGGTCAGTCACCGAGTCTGCAGATGGGTCGGCTACGACGATGTCGAGCACACGCCGACCGTCCAGGATGAGCGCGAGTTGCTGGGTGTGGTCGTAGCACCACCCCTCCAGACGTGCACCACAGTAAGCCATGACCTGGGCACCCCGCAGGTTCCACGGACGAATCCCGACAGGGGACGGGGCATCGTGCCCTACCGGGGTACCGACGGGGCGGGTGAGTCCGAACTGCGCGGAGTGCGAGGCGATCGGGTCGTCGGCGAACCCGACTGGTTCGCTGAGCGACTCAAGCCACAACGTGGACATGGTGGTTCCTCTCCTGGTCGTTCACACCGTCGTCATGGTGTGGGTTGTGGTCAACAGGTGGTGGGTGAGATCGAAGTCGGCACGACTCCTCGGGAGACGCGCCACGCCCTTGCGTCCTTCGGTCGGCATGCCTGGGCACCGGAGCGATCTGTTCTGCTGTCAGATGCGTCGATGGTCGGGCGGCATGGTGTGTCGGGAATCCCAGGCGACATGCTGGTCCTCTCCCTCCATACCGTGCGGACGGACCCAAGGACACCAGAGCCACTGGTCGTGCCTCTAGGCTGAGCGGCAGCTCACGGTGGGTTCACGCCCACTCACGGTCAGCCTGAAAGAGGCAGCAGCATGGCACCCAGCGTGAACTCGACGACCGGGGACAGCGCCGAGGTGAGCGCCTTCTCGGTAGAACTCCAGCGGTGGCGCGACGTGCGGGGCCTGTCCCGTACCGCGCTGGCCAAGCAGATGGGCTACGACCGGTCATACGTGTCCAAGGTCGAGTCCGGCGCGGAACGGCCGTCGAAGGACTTCGCCTCCCAGGCAGAGACCGTGCTGCGAGCCGGTGGGGCGTTGCGCAGCGCGTTCCGCGAGTACGAGGCCACCCGCACCACCACCAGGCCTCGTCCGTTAGCAGTGGCCGATCCCACCGACCAGGCTGGCCCGGGCAGCCTGGTGGTCGACCACGACGATGCCACCCTGTACTACGACGGACACACCTACCGACTGACCCAGCGTCGCCTGTTGGTCAACGGAGGACTCGAGCCGATCAGTCGTTACCTGATCCGCATCTCGGTCGACCGCTACCCCGGCGACCCGGAACGCTCCAACCAGCTCTACAGCGAGAACCCGCTGACCTGGGAGGAGATCGACCTGCACGCCTGGCACGGGCAGGACCGCACCGAGCCGATGACGTGGAGCACCCACCACGACCGGGCCGCCTTCAAGGAGGTCTGGCTGCACTTCGCCGGTGACTTGGGGCACTTCCCGCTCTATCCTGGCGAGTCGACCTGGATCGAGTACGAGTACACCGTCCGCGACGAGCACTGGGGCAACTGGTTCCAACGCGCGGTTCGACTGCCCACCACCAGGTTGTCGGTGTGCCTGGACTTCCCCAGCGAGCTGACGCCAGCGGTGTGGGGCCTGCACACCTCGATGACCGCCGAGGCCATGCCCTTCCGCACCGCCATCGACCGCACCCTCGACGGCGACCGCGCGGTGTTCGCCTGGTCGTGTGAGGACCCGCCACTGCACGCCCGCTACCGGCTGGAATGGGACTTCCGGGGTCGCACCAGCCCGGACTCCGGTCAGCCGGCCCGGCCGAGTGAGACCATGGCCGCGCTGGGCGTGGTCCAGGACGGTGACCCGATCCTGCGGCGCGTCGCCCGCCCCTTCGACCTACCCGCAGAGGCCGACGACGCCCGCCGGGTCATCACCGAGCTGCGCTCCGCCGCCGAACGCATCGGCCAGGCCCACACCTTCGGCAAGGGCATGGGTGTGGCCGCCCCCCAGGTCGGCATCGACCGCGCTGCCGCCCTCATACGTCCACCTGGTTCCGACAACGCGATCACCTTGCTCAACCCCACCGTCATCGAGACAATTACACAGGTCGACGAGCAGTACGAGGGGTGTCTGAGCTTCTTCGACGTCCGATGCCTGGTCCGCCGGCCGCTGGTGATCCACGTCGAGCACACCGAGGTGACCGGTGAGAAGAAGATCACAGTCTTCGAACGCGGAGTCGCGCGCCTAGTCGCCCACGAGATCGACCATCTTCACGGCATCCTCTGCCGCGATCACCTTGCCGACGGAACCCCACCCATCCCTGTCGAGCAGTACCGAGGCACCGGCCAGACCTGGAACTACAGCGGCCGGTCGTAACACGAGCGGGTCCCGGGCACGTCGAGCAGCGGGGCGACGGATTCGATCAGGTGAGGTTGCGGTAGTGGTCGCCGATCCGGAAGAGCAGGGCCCGGGCTTGGTCGTCGTAGACCGCCAGGTTGTCGAGCTGCTCGAACGCCTCCTCGTAGCCCGCGACCTCGCGGGGTTCGGTGACGAAGTGCGTCCCGCTCCGGGTGGCCACGACCGCGGTCCGGCGGCCGTAGAGGTGGAACGGCGACGGCGGTGCGGCGGGCTTCACGGTCGTCTGGTCGATGATCCCGAGCTGCACGTTCGTGCGACGGCTCACCTCTGCCAGGTGTTCCAGCTGGTCCATCATGACGGCCTGTCCGAGGTTCCACCGCAGTACGCCCTCGTAGATCAGCAGATGCCAGATCCGGCCCGGTTCCGCGAGCAACGCCAGTCGGGCTTCCCGTGCCTGCCACCAGGCCGGTCCGGGGTCGCCGAACGCGGCCGTGGTGTAGGCCGGGGTCTGCACCATGCCGATCACCACCTCGTCCTGCCACGCCCGGATCAACGTGGCCTCCTGCTCGAGGCGGCCGATGCGATGCTGGATGGTGTGCGGCATGCGCACCAACGCGGCGCGGGAGGTGATGTGTGTGGCTTCGACGTCGCGGGCCAGCTGGACGAGGCGGCGTCGCCGGTCGGCGGTAGTGCCGCAGCCGCGGGCGAACGCCTCCGCCTCGGCGGGCGAGAGCGGGAAGCGCCCGGCCTCGGCGCGGGACACCTTCGCCTGCGTGAGCGGATTGTCGAGGAAGGCGCCAGCGCGGCTGCCAGCCTCGCCCTGGGACAGGCCGGCGGTCGTGCGGATGGCGACGAGCAGCCGCGACATCTCGTCCGGGCTGCTCGCCGATCCTGCTCGACCTCGCGGCACCTGATCAGGCTGCGCGGCGCCGGCGCAGCTCGGGGTGACGAGCCCACCATGCCTCGAAGGGTTCCGCCGCCTCCCACACCAGGTCGCGAGCACGCCGATAGGTCTCGAGGCGCGCCTCCGGCAGGAGCTCGGCGGACCGGAACCTGCCGTGTTCGTCGTAGTGCATCGGGATCACGTGGGCGTCGTTGACCAGCCAGAAGTCGTGTTCGAGCATGCCGTCGGGGAGAACGTGCTCGCCACGGCGCAGCACGCGGACGTCCTCGCCGGCGGGTACGTTGAGCGCGTAGCCGAACGCGCACGCGTACCGCTCGTAGTCGGTGAGCTGCTCGGAGAACACCCGGACCCGGTGGGCATAGAGGCCACGGGCGGCCTCGTCGCGCAACGTCTTCAGCCAGGCACCCTTCGACTCCGGATCGGGTTCGGTGGCGCCCGCGAGCCACAACCGGTAGTTCGGGCCGTCGTCATCGACGTCGTAGGCAGGCAGGGTCTCCAGCCGAAACAGGGTGTCCCCGCGCTGGTGGTAGTGCTCGGCGAAGAACTGGCCGACATCTCGGGCGTCCATCCCGGCTACACCTCCGTGTTCAGCTCGTCGGGGTACCAGACGGCATCCTCGTCGTCGGGCAGACCCAGAGCAGCGGCCTTGACTCGGTCGAGCTCGACTGTTCAGGACCCGCATGACTGCTCACCAGACGTGAGGCTGCGGTACTCGGTGGCGATCCGTGTGGCCACGGAGGCCGCCTGCTCGGCGAAGTCGGCCTGCTCGACGAGCTGGCCGAACAATCGCACGTACTCGTCCACATCACCGCTGGTGGTGAGAAACGCGGTCCCGGTAGTGGTCCCGACGATCGCGGCGCGGGTGTCGTAGAGATCGAAGCCATGCATCGGGAAGAGCTGCGTTGGCCGCCGCCACGGGATGATCCCGACCCGGACCCGGTCATGTGCGATCGCCACCTCTGCTATCCGTTCGCACTGCGCGGCCATCAACGTCGGGGACCCGACATGCCACCGGAGCGCACCCTCCGTCATGACCTGGGTGAACGCCGACCCGCCCGGGTCGCCGAGGAGCCGCTGGCGCGCGAGCCGGGCCCGCACCGCGTCCTCGACCTGCTCCGGGGGAAGCACCGAGGCGAACACGGCGCGGGCGTACTCCTCGGTCTGCAGCAGCCCGACGACCATCGCCGGGCTGAAACTCTGGACGTGCCCGGCTGCCGCCTCGATGGCGCCGAACTTCCGCTGTGCGGTGGCGCCACCCGCACGCAGCAGAACCTGCCGGGACGCGGTCCGCTCCCGCAGATCTCCGGCGAGCTCGACGATCCGACGGCGTACCGAGGCCCGGGCACCGACGGCCTCGGCCAACGTGGCCGCCTGCGCCGCTGTCGGTACATAGCGACCGTTCTCCAGCCGGGACACCGTGGCGACGGACACCCCGGCCCGCTTGGCAACCTCGGCGAGGGTCAACCCAGCATCGGCACGCAGCTGCTGGAGCGTGCGGGCCAGCTCGTCCCGGACAGGTGGGGTGGTCAAGAGCCTCCTCAGGCTGCCCCGCTCTCGCGGTGATACTGCCGATGGCGATCCCACCAGGAGGTGAACGGCTCAGCCGCGTTCCAGATCCAGTCGGTGACCGCCCGCAGCGCGGCGGCCTCGCCAGCGTAGATGACCCGACCGCCGATAAACCGGTCCGCGTCGTCGTACAGGTTGCGCAGCACGTGCTCGCCGTCGAGGACGAAGAAGTCGCCGAGGTCGACCAGCCGGGCTGCCTGCTGGCCCTCGACCTCCAGCACCCGGATCTGCTCACCGAAGCGAACGTTGTAGGCGAAACCCCACTCGAACTCGTACCGCTCGTAGTCGGTGAGCCGACCGCGGACGAGGTGTACCTTCCGCCAGATCCGGCCTGCCTCGGTGTCACCGGCCAGTGTCTCGAGCCATGGCTGCTTGGCGGCAGCGTTGGGTTCGGCGTCGCCGCGCAGGTAGCGTCGGAAGTCCTCGCCGTCGCTGTCGACGGCGTAGGTGTCGCGGGTCTCCAGACGGAGCAGGTCACGGGTGTGGTGTCGGCCGAGCCACTCGACCAGCTCATCCAGGTCCAACGTCCGCTCGCCATAGAGCAGGGAGCGGGGGACCTCCACTGCTGACTCATGATCGGGTAGACCCAGCTCGGCGAGAACGCCTGGAGGCTGTTGCCGATTTGGATTGTGGGTTGGGGTCGTGGCGCGGGTTCGGGCTCGTGGGCGTGGGTTCGGCGGGGGTCTGGGGTCCGGAGGTGTCTCCGGGGGCCGGATTCGACCCTCCCGGAGGCCCGGGCCGTGGCCCCGGAGGGCTATGTGGGTGCTGCTCGGTGGATTTTGAGCAGGTTGAACGCGGTGGCGGCGAGGTTGAACTCGCCCTGGACCGCGGCCAGGCCGCGGCGGGAGAACCGGTCGAGGAGCTTGGTGAAGTTCCCGATGCCGGGTTCGACGGTGGCGCCGCGGCGGGTGTAGAGCTTGGCCCCGTCAGGGGTGCGGAGTCGATGATCCATCACCTGACGGGGGGTGGCACCCTCGGGTGGGGGACCGGTGGCCGGGTTGTCGCGGGCGGCGGCGAGCACGGAGTGGATCTTGCCCAGGGCGATGAGCCGGTCGGGGCTGGGCGCGGCGAGGGTCGCATCCGAGCAGTAGCCGGTGTCGAACAGCAGGGGGCCCAGCTCGTCGGTGGCGCCGAGCAGGGCGACGGTGTCGGTGGTGGCGGTGGCGGTGACCATGTGGTCGTAGCCGGCGACGTCGGCGGGGTTGGTGCTGATGTGGCCGACCAGCAGGATCTGGTCGGCGCTGTAGGCGAACTGCGCGTTGTAGCCCTGGGTCCAGCCGTCCTTGGTGGGCATGATCGAGGAGTCCGGGTCGGTGACGTCAGCCCAGGGGGACTGATCAGGATCGCGGCGGCCCCATCGACTGCCGCGTTTGGGCTGGTCGGGCGTGCGGGGGCGGCTCCCTCCGGGGCGGGGTGCGCTCTCGGGGTGCTCGACCCGCTCACGCGCCCGGTCCACCCGCTGCTGGGCGCGGCGCACCACCGCGGACTCCTCGGCCGGCATCGGCGCCCGCCCCCGCGCCACCGGCGCGCCGGGGTTGTTCACCGCGTGCTCCCAGGCCTGTTCCCAGGCGTGCTGGGTCGCCTCCCGGGTGGCGAGCTCGGCGGCTGACGCCGCCTGCGCCGTGGTCAGATCCGCCGCGTCCCGCTCGGCGCGAGCCGCCGCGGTCTTCGCCGCCTTGGCCGCCTTCTCCGTGGCGATCACCTGCTGTCGGGCCTGGATCCGGGCCAACGCGGCCCGGATCCTCACCTGGCGGCCTTCCCGACCGTGCCGGCTCTGCGGCAGTTGTTCACCGGTGTCCGCGCCGAACAACCCCTCCTCGGCCCGATCGATCTCGGCCACCTCGACCAGGATCGCCGCCACGTTCTCCCGATCGGTCGTCTCGCTGCCGGTCGTCTCACCGGTCGTCGCCGAGCCGGTCGTCGCCGAGCCGCCGCTTCGGGCGTCGGTCTTCTCGGCCTGCGTGCGCAACCACTCCTCGCCGCGGTCGGCGTGCAGCGACGCATTCGCCTTGATCTTGGTCCCGTCGATGGCGACCGTGCCCAACCGGGCCGGCCCCACCTCCCGACACAACCGCAGCACCTGCACGAACAACCCCGCGAACGCCTCGGCATGCACCTTCAGGAACCGGGTGATCACCGAGTGGTCCGGGACGTCACCCGCGCAGATCAACCGGAACGCCACGTCCGTGGCGCACAACCGCTCGATCCGCCGACTCGACCGCTCTCCACACGCATAAGCATAGATCAACAACGTGAGCAGCATGTCCGGGTCGTAACCCGCCCGACCCGCCGAGCTACGCCGCGCCCGCCCATCGCGGCGCCGCGCCGCCCGCGAGTGCAACGCCGAGGTGTCCAGCACCCCGACCGCGTCGATCACGAACCATGCCAGATGGCCCTCGGGAAGCCAGTCGGTCATGTTCGGCGGCAACAGGAACTCCTGGTCCCGCTCCACCGGTCGATAACCCTTCGCCACCAGCCCATACTACCAGAAACAAGATCTACAAGCGGGTTCCACGCGGCAGGGAACCAGACCAATTAGGCAACAGCCTCCCTGGGTCGGCGACCGTGGCACCCTGGACGATCACGTTGCCTCCGTCCGTGTCGATGATCCGCGGGCAGGTGGGCCCGGTCGGGCAGTCTTCTGCGAGGTTGCCTGTGAGTCTCATGGGTTCCCTTCCACGCCGCATATCGACGTGGGCAAGCGTCCTCCGGATCTCTGAATGCGTCAAGGTCAACGTGTAAACCACTGTTCAAAGCGATCGAAAAAGCCCCCGAGAAGTGACTTTTGCACCTTGCATGTTAAGAGCGCAAACTGCCGTGGCGATTGCCCGCCAGCTGCAGTCGAACCCCCTTCGTGGCGCGGCGGGCGACCGCGTGCCGCCACCGCATAGGAGGCGTAACTGAATAACTAATTGATATAATTGGGGTTGTGATATGCTTCGGCGGTGGCTAGTGATCGTTCTGATGAACGTGTGGCGATGGCAGCTCGGCTGGATGGGTTGTTGCCTCGTCTGAGTGAGCGGGATCGT
>JBBSQN010000021.1:0-44765 GCA_038257875.1 Mycobacteriales bacterium | reverse complement strand
GCTCGAGGCTACCGCAACAAAGACAAGATGATCACCATCATCTACCTCACCGCCGCCAAGCTCCAACTACCCACCGTCACCAACCCGACGCCCGCATACATGTCCTCACTCTGAGTAACCCACTTGATACAGCGAAGAGCCGTCCCGACGAGCGGCACCCTCGTTGTATAGGTCCAGACGGATGTGCAGTTCGTTCGATGTGCCGATGGCGTGACAGTCAGTTCGTGTAGGGGTGAACCGTGCGTTAGCATCGAACCACTGTGATAATCCCGAGGGGGAGAGTAAAATGTCGAACAACTGGCCAACATCGAACCGATCGTGGTGGTCGTACCGATTATCGTCGCATTGATCGCCGCGGGCGGTGCCGTGATTGCCGCACTTGCTCCGTCTTTGTTCGGCGGTGACGGAAACAAGTGCATCGTCTGATTCTGGTATCGCAACGACTGTCTCCGAAGGCGTGCCAGATATCGGTCGGCCGACGGTCGGAAGGCCAGTGGAATCTCCAGACGCGATTGGCGCCGAATTCACCGAGTGACGTTCCTGTGGGTAAGTTTTCATGATCGGGTAGGGGCGGGCTTGGTTGGCTGTCGGGCGCTTCAGCTTTGGTCGAACTCTCCTAGCTTGACGCCCTCGATGAACGCCGACCACTCGCCGGGCGTGAAGATGTGTACGGGGCCAGCGCCCTTGTCCTTCGTGTCACGTAGGGCGACCCTGCCGCCGTCAATGAAGGCGACCCCGACGCAGCTTCGTTGTCCGTCGCTCCGGCTGCTCGTGACCCACTTGGCTCGCCGCTGTTCGTCTCTGTTCACTTGTCCAGCTCCTTTGCCGTGTCGACAATGAGACTCCTGGAGGCGGCCTCGTCGAGCGCGGTGCTCCAGATGTCTGTGAATACTCCGCTGTAGCGCTCGATCTCGTGCGCCTTGTCCAGATACAGCTCTCCGGTGAAGCTCTCCACGTAGACGATAGGCGGTTCGGTGAGCGCGCCGTTGACGTTCACCGGGAAGTCCAAGATGGCGAACTGTCGGGACATGATACCGTGATGCATCCCGGCGTCGAATGGCATGACCTTGATGGTGACGGTGGCGAGCTCGGCCACCTCTACCAGATGTGCGAGCTGAGCGGCCATGCATTTCTCGCCGCCGACCGGCCGCCGCAGGATGGCCTCATTGAGCACGACGTTCACCTCGGGCGGGCTCGTCACCCGCCCGAGCAGCGTCTGGCGTTGCATGCGGACCTGCACGCGGCGCTCGATCTCCGCTTCAGCTACGCCGGGGTTGTCCGCCTGGATCAGGGTGCGGGCGTAGTCCTCGGTCTGCAGTAGCCCTGGTACCAGCTCGGACTCATACAGCTGAAACCGCGCGGCGGCCTCTTCCAGACCAATGTACACGTCGAAGCCCTCGGGGATCACGTCGTTGTAGCTCAGCCACCAGCCCCGTGCCTTGGTCTCCTTGGCGAGAGCCATGAGCGCTTCGGTCGTGTCAGCCTGGGCCCCGTAGATGCGGCACATGGTCTCCACGTCGTGGCTGCGCATGGAGGTATGGCCGCTCTCGATGCGCCAGATCTTCGCCTCGGACCACTCCAACGCCTCCGCCGCGGCCCTGACCGTCAGCCGTGACTTGTTACGAAGATCACGCAGGTAACGACCGAGCTGCCGCCGGGGCACGGTCGAGCCGGTAGCGCCCTCCTCCGTCATAGCTCACTCACCTTTCCTTGCTGTGAGGGACACCCTACACCCGAGATGAAAGCATCTGATCGCTCATTTCGAAGTGCTGTCCCCGTTTGTGGTCGAGTTTGTGAGTATTTCAGACGAAGGCCGGTACTCCATGGAGGGCTTGATGTGGGATCGGGTACCGCCTCGACCCACGGTGGCCAGGTCCTGTTCAGCGATCCGCAGCCACACGTCGGTGTCGTCAGATGGTGGACATGATCGACGTCTGTGGGACATGAGCTGCACCTGCTCCGTGCACTCTGCAGGGCGACATCGTACGTCGGTGTCGCGGCCATCGCGTGCCGGTGTCCGGTGCCGGCTGGGGTCACCGGGATTGTCGGTGGTCACCCGTAGCGTCTGCGGTGTGCCGTCGAGCCTGCATGAGGTGTTGATCGAGATGTTTCGGCAGCGCCCGTCGCTGGCCGTCGAGCTGCTGGTGGACGGGTTGGGGGTCACGTTGCCCGGCTTCGAGCGGGCTGAGGTCGAGTCCGGTGAGTTCACCGTGTTGACCCCGACGGAGTACCGGGCTGATGCGGTGGTGGTGTTGTCGGTGGCCGGGGTGGCGGTGTGGGCGGTGGTGGTCGAGGTCCAGCTGGGTCGGGATCCGGACAAGCGGTGGAGTTGGCCGGTCTACCTGGCCACCCTGCGTGGGCGGTTCCGCTGTCCGGCGGTGGTGTTGGTGGTCTGCGTGGATGCCGCGACGGCCGGCTGGTATGCCACGCCGATCGAGTTGGGGCCTGGTGCGGTGGTGACGCCGATGGTGGTGGGTCCTGATCGGGTGCCGGTGGTGACCGACGTCGAGTACGCGGGTCGGGTTCCGGAGTTGGCGGTGCTCTCGGCGATCGCGCATGGGGGCGATCCGAACCGGAGCGGGGTGTTGGATGCGGTGGTCGCCGCGCTCGCGAGGGTCGATCCTGATCGTGGTGGGCTGTACTGTGACTTGGTGCTGGCTGTGTTGCCGGAGGCGGCGCAGCGCTATTTGGAGGGGCTCATGGCCACGGGAACGTATGAGTACCGCAGTGACTTCGCCCGTCGCTACTTCTTCGAGGGCAGAGCCGAGGGCGAGGCAGCAGGGGAGGCCCGGGCGGTGCTGGCGATGCTCGACGCTCGCGGGATCGACGTTCCCCCCGACGCCCGTACCCGCATCGCCGAGTGTTCCGATCTGGATCAGCTCGACGTCTGGGTGCGTCGCGCGGTCACCGCCGAGACCGTCCACGACCTGTTCAACTAGCCCCGCGTCCTGGCGACTGGCGACGGTGGGTACGTCCGATCTTGCTAGGGAACTGCGGTTCGAACGACCGGCACGAGCGACGGAGGGGTTGGAGGGATGTGCCGCTCGGTCTATGTGTCGGTGACGTGACAGGGTGGCAGCGTGGCTACGGAGACCTTGCTGATCGTCATCGCGGTCGTGGCGGCGGTGCTGCTGATCGCCGTTGCTCTCGGGCTGGTGCTACGCAGGCGGCGCCGGATCAGCCTGCGGGAGACTGAGGAGCTTGCGGGTAGCGCTCAGCCCGAGGAGACCCCACCACCGCGCGGCGGTACCTACCAGGCCGAGGGCGGTTTCAGCTTCTCCTCGGGCACCGCCACGGCTCCGCGGCCCGAGCCGCGGCCGCTGGCCGAGCCATCGCAGGTGTGGTCGCCGCCGGACGCCCCGCCCGGCACGCACCGGCGTAACGGACCGGCGGACGTGGCACCATCCGCCGCTCCGCCCGAGACCCGCGGCGGGTCCCGGGACACGGTCGCACCCGACGCGCCCGCCCCGCCACCGGCCACGACCACGCCGACCCCCGCCCCGCCCAGCCAAGCACCCTCCGACACTGCCCCGCCCGACCCGGCACCCTCCGCTGAGGTCGCACCGGCGAGCGATACTGCCCTGCCCGAGGCACCGTCGCGCTCCACCAACGGCGCGGCACCCGCCCCGACAGTCCCGCCGCAGGCCCCCACTGCCGCGCCCCCACAGCCGTCGCCGGTGGAGGAGATCGCTCCGGCCGAGGGGCGGCTGGAACGGCTGCGGGGCCGGCTCGCGCGGTCGCGTTCCGGGCTCGGGCAGGGTCTGCTGGGTCTGCTCGGCGCGGGTGAGCTGGACGAGGAGTCCTGGGAGGACGTCGAGGCCACCCTGTTGCAGGCCGACCTCGGCCCGGAGATGACCGCCGAGCTCGTCGAGACGCTGCGCACCGAGCTGGCGCGCCGCGCCGCCCGCACCCCGGAGCAGGTCCGGCAATTGCTGCGCGACGTGCTCACCGACGCGTTGCGCTCCGACCTGGACCGGTCGGTGCGCGCCCTGCCGCACGAGGGTCGCCCGGCCGTGCTGCTGGTCGTCGGCGTCAACGGCACCGGGAAGACCACCACCACCGGCAAGCTGGCTCGGGTGCTCGTGGCCGGTGGCCGCCACGTGGTGCTCGGCGCGGCCGACACGTTCCGGGCCGCGGCGGCCGAGCAGCTCACCACCTGGGGTCAGCGCGCGGGGGCGACGGTTGTGCGCGGGCCGGAGGGGGCGGATCCGGCCAGCGTGGCCTTCGACGCCGTCAAGCAGGGCACCGCCGAGGGCGCCGACGCCGTGCTGCTCGACACCGCGGGTCGGCTGCACACCAAGACCGGGTTGATGGACGAGCTGGGCAAGGTCAAGCGCGTCGTCGCCCGGCAGGCCGAGGTCGACGAGGTGTTGCTCGTCCTCGACGCCACGACCGGTCAGAACGGGCTCACCCAGGCGCGCGTCTTCGGTGAGGTCGTCACGGTCACCGGCATCGTGCTGACCAAGCTGGACGGCACGGCGAAGGGCGGCATCGTGTTCCGGGTGCAGCGCGAGCTCGGCGTGCCGGTCAAGCTCGTCGGGCTCGGGGAGGGCCCCGACGATCTGGCGCCCTTCGAACCGGCGGCGTTCGTCGACGCCCTGTTGACCTGACAGCGTTGACCTGACATCAGGGTGACCTGACATCAGGGTGACCTGACATCAGGGTGACCTGACATCAGGGTGACCTGACATCAGGGTGACCTGAGGCCATCCACGTCATCTGGACGTAACTCCAGGGCTGGTCTCGTTCACCGGTTGGAAACAGTGGCGGACGATGTCCGAAACATGGTCACCCGATAGTTTCTCGCACCGGCCGCTTCACACACCGTCTCCGCGCAGCGACCGCGGGAAGGAGTTGACGTGCTCGATACCGGTGATACTGCCTGGATGCTGGCCAGTACCGCGCTGGTGCTGCTGATGACCCCAGGGCTGGCGCTGTTCTACGGGGGTATGGTCCGCAGCAAGAGCGTGCTCAACATGATGATGATGAGCCTGAGTGCGATCGGGCTGGTCGGTGTCCTGTGGGTGCTCTACGGCTATTCGCTCGCCTTCGGCGACGACGTGGGCGGCGGCCTGCTCGGCGACCCGACCGAGGCGTGGGGGCTCAAGGGCCTGTTCGTCGGCGACTACGGCGCGGATCCGCCGACCTTCCCGCTGTCGGGCACCATCCCGGCGCTGGTCTTCGTCGGGTTCCAGGCGACCTTCGCCATCATCACGGTCGCGCTGATCTCGGGCGCGGTCGCCGACCGCCTGCGCTTCGGTCCGTGGCTGCTGTTCGCCGGGCTCTGGGCGACGGTCGTCTACTTCCCGGTCGCGCACTGGGTCTTCGCGTTCAGTGACGACGAGTCGGGCGTGGTCGGCGGCTGGATCGCCAACGACCTGGGAGCGATCGACTTCGCGGGCGGCACCGCGGTGCACATCAATGCCGGGGTGGCCGCCCTCGCCCTCGTGCTGGTCATCGGCAGTCGCCAGGGCTGGCCCCGCGAGCCCATGCGTCCGCACAACCTCACGCTGGTGATGCTCGGGGCCGGCCTGCTGTGGTTCGGCTGGTTCGGCTTCAACGCCGGCTCCGCGCTGGGCGCCAACGGCACCGCCGCGTTCGCCCTGGTGAACACGATCGCCGCCACCTGCGCCGCGATGCTGGCCTGGCTGGTCGTGGAGCGGATCCGCGACGGCAAGCCCACGAGCCTCGGCGCCGCGTCCGGGGTCGTCGCAGGGCTGGTCGCCATCACCCCGGCCTGCGCGTCGGTCTCGCCACTGGGTGCCATCGCGGTCGGTGCGATCGCCGGCGTGCTGTGCGCGCTGGCCGTCGGGCTCAAGTACCGCTTCGGTTACGACGACTCGCTCGACGTCGTGGGCGTGCACCTCGTCGGTGGTCTCGTCGGCACGCTCCTCATCGGCTTCCTCGCTGACCCGGGCTCGCCGGCCGGTGTCGCCGGAATCCTTTACGGCGGCTACGATCAGCTGTGGCGCCAGGCCGTGGCTGCGGTGGCGGTGCTGCTCTACTCCGGCATCGTCAGTGCCGTGCTCGCGCTCCTCGTGAAGTTCACGGTCGGCCTTCGCTTGAC
This sequence comes from Mycobacteriales bacterium, assembly GCA_038257875.1. GTDB lineage: Bacteria > Actinomycetota > Actinomycetes > Mycobacteriales > Pseudonocardiaceae > Pseudonocardia. The sequence goes on along the minus strand of JBBSQN010000021.1, from coordinate 38,698 downwards.
CCAGGAGGCCGAGGTCACCGGCGTCGATGAAACCGAGCACGCCGAGACCGGCTATGACTTCTCCAACCTCCGCACCGGCGGCCTGGGGACGTCGCGACCGGCGACGGTCTCGGAGCAGGTTCCCGCAACCGCAGGCAAGGGGAGCTGACGCATGAAGCTCGTCACGGCGATCGTCAAACCATTCGTCCTCGAGGATGTCAAGGGGGCGCTCGAGCAGATCGGCGTCCTGGGCATGACCGTCAGCGAGGTGCAGGGCTACGGCCGGCAGAAGGGGCACACCGAGGTGTACCGGGGTGCGGAGTACTCCGTGGACTTCGTGCCGAAGGTGCGCGTGGAGGTCGTTGCCGACGACACCCTCGCGGACAAGGTGGTCGACGCCGTGGTGGAGGCGGCCCGCACCGGCAAGATCGGTGACGGCAAGGTGTGGGTGACCTCGGTGGAGACCCTGGTGCGGGTCCGTACCGGCGAACGCGGCACTGATGCGATCTGACGGCGCCCCCCGCTGATCGACGGCCACGGCCTGCGGCGCGGCTCGACCGTGCGGCAGGCTGCGGTGCGTTCTCCATAGTGCTGGTTCGTCTCCGATCGGAGAGTTGTGATGATGCTCGTGACCGCCATCGTCAAGCCCTTCGTGCTCGACGACGTCCGCGCCGGTCTCGAGCAGCTCGACGTGGCCGGGATGACGGTCAGTGAGGTGTCCGGCTACGGCCGCCAGCGCGGCCACACCGAGCTCTACCGGGGTGCGGACTACCGGGTGGACTTCGTGCCCAAGGTGCGCGTCGAGGTGGTCGTCGAGGACGGTGTGGTGGAGAAGGTGCTCGGCGCGGTCTCGCAGGCCGCCTGCACCGGCAAGATCGGTGACGGGAAGGTGTGGGTGGTCCCGGTCGACACCGTGGTCCGCGTCCGTACCGGAGAAAGGGGTGTTGACGCACTGTAGTTGTGGTCGCGACGCCGTCGGGGAGACGCATGACCGTGGTGAGCTCCGGGTCCGCCGAGGACCTGGTCCGGGCAAAAGCCGTGCTGCTGGATACGAGCGCGGGCAGACGCAGGCTCGGTGCGGAGGCGTTGCGCACCGCCCTGGTGGACCTGCACGACTTCTGGCTGTCCTCGCGCGCGGTCGCGATCGGGCTGACCGAGCGTGCCGCCCTCGTGGCCGTCGGGGCGCTGGGCCGTCGCGAGCTGGCCCCGTACTCCGATCTCGACCTGGTGCTCCTGCACGACGGTCGCACCGACGTGGACCGGCTGGCCGAGCAGCTCTGGTACCCGCTCTGGGACGCCGGGTTCGGTCTTGACCACTCGGTGCGCACCCCGGGCCAGGCCGTCCAGGTGGCGGCTACCGACTTGCGCGCCGCGTTCGGCCTGCTGGAGGCGCGGCACATCGCGGGCACCCACGCCCTCTCGGACAAGGTACGGGCCGCGGTAGGCCAGGCCTGGCGGGCGGGTATCCGCGGTCGCTTCGACGAGATCGCTGACGCCGCCGCAGAGCGCTGGACCAAGGTCGGTGACGTCGCGCACCGCGTGGAACCGGACCTCAAGAACGGGCACGGCGGGCTGCGCGACATCCAGCTCGTCGACGCGCTCGCCGCCAGCCAGCTCATCGACCGCCCGGCCGGGGACGTGCTCGAGGCTCGCCGCCTGCTGCTGGACGTGCGCACCGAGCTGCACCGGCTCGCCGGGCGGGCCCGTGACGTGCTGCGCGCCCAGGACGCCGACGAGGTCGCGGCCGTTCTCGAGATCGGCGACCGCTTCGAGCTGGCCCGCGCCCTGTCCGGGGCCGCGCGGTCGGTGGCCTATGCCGCTGAGGTCGGGCTGCGCTCTGCGCGCGGGGCGCTGCCCCGGCGCGGGCTCGCCGCGCTGCGACGGGTTCCCCAGCGTCGGCCGCTGGACAGCGGCGTGGTCGAGCACGCCGGGGAGGTGAGCCTTGCGCGTGACGCCGCCGCCACCCGTGACCCGGCGCTGGTGCTACGGGTGGCCGCCACGGCGGCCCGCACCGGACTGCCGGTGGCGGCCGGCACCCTGCACCGGCTCGCCGAGACCGCACCCGAGCTGCGCGAACCCTGGCCGCGGCCGGCGCGCGACGAGCTGCTGTCGCTGCTGGGCACCGGCCGCCCGCTCGTGGACGTCGTCGAGGCTCTGGACCGCACCGGGCTGTGGGGGCGGCTGTTCCCGGAGTGGGGTGCGGTGCGTGACCTGCCGCCCCGCGACCGCGCGCACGTGTGGACGGTGGACCGGCACCTCGTGGAGGCCTGCGCGCAGGCCGGGCGGCTGACCACCCGTGTCGCGCGTCCGGACCTGCTGCTCGTGAGCACCCTGCTGCACGACATCGGCAAGGGTCGCGGTGGCGACCACTCGGTCGTCGGGGAGTCGCTGGCCGTGCAGGTCGGGCGGCGCCTCGGCTTCGACGAGCCCGACGTCGCCGTGCTGGGCGCGGTGGTGCGCCACCACCTGCTGCTGCCGCACACGGCTACCCGGCGCGACCTGGACGACCCGGCCACCATCACCCGGGTCGTGGAGACACTCGAGGGCAGCAGGCTCGTGTTCGACCTGCTCAGCGCGCTCGCCGAGGCCGACGCGCTGGCCACCGGCCCGGGTGTCTGGAGTCCGTGGAAGCGGGCCCTGATCGGTGAGCTGGGGGAGCGCTGCCGTGCGCTCATGTCCGGTGCGCCCCTCCCCGCGCCCGCCGTGCCCGCCGAGTCGGCGGTGGAGCTGGTCGCCACCGTCGCGGCCGAGGGCCACCCGGCGCTCCGGCTCGACGCCAGCGCCGACCCGGCCACCGTCGTCGTCGCGGTCCCGGACCGGCCGGGGTCGCTCGCGGCCGCGACCGGCGTGCTGGCACTGCACTCCCTGGAGGTGCACGCGGCCGAGCTGCAGACGGCTGGGCAGTCGGCGGGCGCCGCCGACGTCGCGGTGTTCACCTTCACCGTGTCGCCCCGGTTCGGCGGGCTGCCCGATCCCGCGCTGCTGCGGTCGAACCTGATCCGCGTGCTCGAGGGGAGCCTCCCGCTGGCCGACGCGCTGGCCCGCAAGGAGCGCGACTACGCCCCGATCACCCCGAGCGGCGAGCCACCTGTCCCGGCGCGGGTGCTGTGGTTCGACGACGAGGCCACCGGGGCGGTCGTGCTCGAACTGCGGGGTACCGACCGGATCGGTCTGCTCCATCACGTCGCGGCGGCACTCGAGGGGTGTGGGGTCGACCTGCGGTGGGCCCGGGTCGCCACCCTCGGCGCGTCGGTCGTCGACTCGTTCTGCCTCGCGGGGCCGGGCGACGGGTTGCCGGTGGCCGAGCGGGCGCGGATCGAGCAGGCGGTGGTGACCGCGGCGAGCTACTCCGCTGCGGCGGTCCCGTAAGCTAGGCCGGGTGTTCGACACCCTCTCCGAGCGTCTCAGCGGCACACTGGCGAACCTGCGTGGCAAGGGTCGCCTCTCCGACGCCGACATCGACGCTACCGCACGGGATATCCGGATCGCGTTGCTGGAGGCCGACGTCGCGCTGCCGGTGGTCCGTGGCTTCATCGCCCGGACCAAGGAGCGGGCCAAGGGCGCGGAGGTCTCCGGTGCGCTGAACCCCGCCCAGCAGGTCGTCAAGATCGTCAACGAGGAGCTCGTGACGATCCTCGGCGGCCAGACTCGGCGCATCACGCTGGCCAAGGAGCCGCCCAGCGTGATCATGCTCGCGGGCCTGCAGGGCTCCGGCAAGACCACGTTGGCCGGCAAGATCGCGCGCTGGTTTGCCAACCAGGGCCACACGCCGCTGCTGGTGGCGTGTGACCTGCAGCGGCCCAACGCGGTCACCCAGCTGCAGATCGTCGGCGAGCGGGCCGGTGTGAGCACCTTCGCCCCCGAGCCCGGCAACGGTGTCGGCGACCCGGTCGACGTCGCGCGTCGCGGCCGCCAGCACGCGCGGGACAAGATGTTCGACATCGTGATCGTCGACACCGCGGGTCGCCTCGGTGTGGACGAGGAGCTGATGCGCCAGGCCGCCGACATCCGCGACGCCGTGTCCCCGGACGAGACGCTGTTCGTCGTCGACGCGATGATCGGCCAGGACGCCGTGGCCACCGCCGAGGCTTTCCGTGACGGTGTCGGCTTCACCGGTGTGGTGCTCACCAAGCTCGACGGCGACGCCCGCGGCGGTGCGGCGCTATCGGTCCGCGAGGTCACCGGCCAACCGATCCTGTTCGCGTCCAACGGCGAGAAGCTCGCCGACTTCGACGTCTTCCATCCCGACCGGATGGCCAGCCGCATCCTCGGGATGGGCGACCTGCTCACCCTCATCGAGCAGGCCGAGAGCGCCTTCGACGCCGAGCAGGCCGAGCAGGCGGCCACCAAGATCGCCAGCGGCGAGCTGGGCCTCGAGGACTTCCTCGATCAGATGCTCGCCGTCCGCAAGATGGGACCGATCGGCAACATCCTCGGCCTGCTGCCCGGCGCCAACGCCGGGCAGGTGAAAGACGCGCTGGCCCAGATCGACGACAAACAGCTGGACCGGCTACAGGCCATCATCCGGGGCATGACCCCGGCGGAGCGGGCCGATCCGAAGATCATCAATGGGTCGCGGAGGCTGCGCATCGCCAACGGCTCCGGGGTGGCGGTCAGCGACGTCAACGAGCTGGTCAACCGTTTCTTCGAGGCCCGCAAGATGATGAAGCAGATGGCCGGGCAGCTCGGTTTCGGCGGTGGCCGCCGGAGCGCCACGCGCAAGCAGGCGAAAGGACGCAAGTCCAAGAAGGGCAAGGGCGGACGCGGTGCCACCTCACCCCCCGCGGGCGCGCTCCCGGCCGGGTCCGGCGACGGCCTGCCCGACCTCTCGCAGCTGCCGCCGTCGCTGCGGGAGCTTCCTCCGGGGCTCGACCAGCTGCCGCCCGGTTTCGACCCGAGCAAGCTGAAGTTCCCGAAGAGCACGTAGGGCGTGCACCGCTATCGGCTTCGAGGAGTACTGTTACCCGAGGAGCGCGACACCGAGCTCTACGTCGACGCCTCGGGTGTGCTCGTGGACGAGCTCGCGGATGCCGAGACCCTCATCGACGGCGGCTGGATCGTGCCCGGCCTGGTGGACGCGCACTGCCACGTCGGGCTCGGCCCGTCCGGCCCGGTAGATCTCGACGAGGCCCAGGTCCAGGCCCGCAGCAATCGCGACGCCGGCACGCTGCTCCTGCGGGACTGCGGCTCGCCGGTGGACACCACCGGGCTGCAGGCCCGCGACGACCTCCCGGAGATCATCCGGGCGGCCCGGCACGTCGCCCGGCCCAAGCGCTACCTCCGGGGGATCGCGGTCGACCTCGACGATCCCGCGCAGTTGCCCGCCGTCCTCGCCCAGCAGGCCGGCGCCGGGGACGGCTGGGTCAAGCTCGTCGGCGACTGGATCGACCGCGGGGTGGGCGACCTGGCCCCGCTGTGGCCCGACGACGTGCTGGTCCCGGCGATCGAGGCCGCGCACGCGGCCGGCGCTCGGGTCACGGCGCACGTGTTCGGCACCGACGCGCTCCCCGGGCTGATCGGTGCCGGTATCGACTGCATCGAGCACGGCATCGGCCTCACCGACGACCTCATCGCGGAGATGGCGCGCCGTGGCACGGCGCTGGTGCCCACCTTGATCAACGTCGACACGTTCCCGGGCATCGCCGATGCGGCCGGCAAATACCCGGCCTACGCCGCGCACCTGCGGGCGCTGCACGCCGGCGCCCGCGACGTGGTCCGGCGCGCCGTCGAGGCCGGGGTAGCGGTGTTCGCCGGCACCGACGCCGGTGGCGGGATCGCCCACGGGCGGATCGCCGACGAGGTCGCGGCCCTGCACGCCGCCGGGCTCGATGCCACGGCGGCGCTGGGCGCGGCGAGCTGGGTGGCACGCGACTGGCTCGGCCGCCCGGGTCTGCACCCCGGCGCCCGCGCCGACCTGGTCGTCTACCCCACCGACCCGCGCGCGGATCTGTCGGTGCTGCGCGAACCGGCGCTGGTCATGCTGCGGGGCGTTCCGGTGCTCCGGAGATCCTGATGTGGTAGATGACGGTGTCCCGTCAGGAGAAGCGTGGTGCGATGGTGAGGCAGAGCTGGCGATTGGCCGCCATGATCGCGGCGGCGGTGGCATTCGGGCTGGGGATCTACGGCTTCGTGCTCCTGCAGCCCGGCACCGAGTCGGCCACCGACCTGATCTACCACACGTTGCAGCTCTTCGTGCTCGGCAGCGACCCGCTCCAGGAGGGTGGCCCGTACAACGTCCCGCTGGAGATCTCGCGGTTGTTGGCTCCGGCGACCACCGCTTTCGCCGCGTTCGAGGCGTTGCGTGCCCTGCTCGGTGAGGAGCTGCGGCGCCGCAAGATCGCTCGCAGGCAGGGGCACGCCATCGTGTGCGGTGACGGTCCGGCCGCCATGGCGCTCGCGCGCAATCTGCAATCGGACGGGCCGGACGTGGTGCTGGTGAGCAGCGCCGACGGTCCGCAGCCGCGAGGGGAGCGGATTGCGGTCGTGCCCGGCGATCCCCGGCAGGCGACGACGCTGCGCGCGGCCGGCGTGCTCGGGGCCTCCTTCCTCTACGCGTGCGCCCCGCAGAGTGCGACCAATGCCGCGGTCGTGCTGGCGGCCGGTCCGCTCCGCAACGGTCGGCGCGGCCGGCTCACCGCCTACGCCCAGCTGCGCAACGACGACCTCGTCGAGGCGCTGCGGGTCCACCAGGTCGCGAACCCGGGTCGGCGTGGCTTCACCATCGAGTTCTTCGCGATCGAGGACACCGCGGCCCGACTGCTGCTCGATCGACACACCCCGGGTGACGGCTCCGTTCCGATCGTGATCGTCGGCTTCGCCTCGTTTGGGCGGGCCTTGTTGCGGGCGATCGTGCGCAGGCCCGCGGAGGTGGGACAGCGCCGCACGGTCCTCGTCGGCACCGTCGACCCGGCCAGCGTGGTGGAGGTTGCCTCCCAGCTCGACGCGGCCGAGCGCGGCTGCGACGTCACCCCGATCGGCGCCGCCGATCCGATCCCGGCCGGAGTCCGGCGAATCTATGTATGCATGCCCGACGAGGACGCCGCCGTCGGGCACGCCCTGCGGCTGAGCCGGCAAGCGGGTCGGGAGGTGGTCGTGTGCCTGCCCCAGGCGGCACCGTTCGACGAGGCCCTGGGCGCAGCCCCCCCGGTGTTCGGCATCCTCGACGCGGCCTGCCGGGCCGATACCATCGCGGAGGCCTCGATCTTCGACCGCACGGCCCGGGCCATCCACGAGAATTATCGGGCCGACTGTGCGAGGCGGGGAGACACCCCTGCCTCGAACCCGTCGATGCGACCGTGGCAGGACCTCCCGGCGTACTTGCAGGAGTCCAACTATGCTCAGGCCGAGCACATCGGCGCGAAGCTGATGGAGATCGGTGCGACGCTCGCCACTCGGCCGGTGACCGGTTCGGCCTTCACGTTCACCGAAGACGAGATCGACACGCTGGCCAGGGCGGAGCACAAGCGGTGGATGAACGAGCGGTTGGCCGGAGGCTATTCCTACGGGCCGCGGCGGGAGGGCAAGCGGCATCCCGACCTCGTCGACTGGCTGGACCTGTCTCCCGAGAGCAGGCAGAAGGACGTCGACGCCGTGACGCACCTCCCCGACCTGCTGGCCGCCGCGGGCCTGCACATCGGACGCCGCCCCCACCCGTAGAGACCTATGGTGCCGGTGCGCCACCGAACGGTTACGAGAACGGCGACTACGCCGGGCGATAGCGGGTCCGAAACACCTCGTCGGGAACCGGCCACAGAGCGCCGTTCGCGTCGCGGAGCAGCCAGTCTCCAGAGCTCGCCGTCGACGTCCCCTCGCGGGTCGGCACCTGAACCGAGCGGGTGAGCTGCACCGCATGGACCGTCTCGTGCTTGGCGTAGCGGCCGTCCGGCAGCTGCCGGTAGCTCCGGTCAAAAGCTTCCGGCGCCACTGTCCACCGATCGCCGTTGGAGGCTGTCAACTCCCAGTCCCCGGCCGCAGCATGCAACGTCGCGCCACGGTCGCTGCGCCACGTCAGCGGCTCGGTGAGGCGACGGGCCGACACGACGGCCGTGGGTTGGTAGGGCGCGGCGTCCACGAGCAGCGCGGTGAAGTCAACGGACGGCACGTTGTCATTCTTGCCCGTCCGTTGGCCCGTGGCAGCCGGGCCGGTGCGGTGCGCGACCGGTAGCGTCGGGGGAGTGGGAACACCGGAGGGGCAGGCGGGCGCAGCGCCGGGGGAGCGGGCCGGATCGGTGCCGGAGGTGTCGTCTCCGCAGCTGTCCTTCCCGGGCCCGTACTCGCCCTCCCCGGGGTACGGGCCGCCGGCGGGGTACCCGGCGCCCGCGCCTGCGCGCCGCACCCACCGCTGGGGCATCGGGTCCTACCTGCTGGTCGAGCTCGTGTTCCTGCTCGCTTCCGGGGTGATCGGGTTCGTCCTGATCGACGGCGGCCCCGGCTCGGCAAGCCTGCTCGCCGTCGCGCTCGGGGTGCCGACAGTGCTGGCCGCGGGCACCGCCGTGGTGGTCACGTGGCTGCGCGGGAACGGTCCGCGGATCGACCTGGGCCTGCGGTGGTCCTGGCGCGACCTCGGGCTCGGTCTGGCGTTCGGCTTCGGCGGGCTGCTCGTGACGATCCCGGCGTCGATCCTCTTCGTCACGATCGCCGGGCCGGACACGACGTCCGCGGTGGGGGAGGTGTTCGGCGGCGTCCGGGCAGGCCTGCCGCTCGCTCTCGCGGTCTTCGCTGTCGTGGTGTTCGTCGCGCCGCTGTGCGAGGAGATCGTCTATCGCGGGCTGCTGTGGGGCGGCGTCGAGCGGCTGGGTGCCGGGCGCTGGGTCACCGTCACCGTGACCACGCTGCTGTTCGCGCTGGCCCACTTCGAGTTCACCCGCACCCCGTTGCTGCTCGTCGTCGCGATCCCGATCGCGCTGGCGCGGCTCTACACCGGCCGGCTGCTGGCCAGCATCGTCGCCCACCAGGTCAACAACCTGCTGCCGGGCCTCGTCCTGCTGCTCGGCCTGCTGGGTGTCGTGCCGCTCGTCTGACCGACGGCCCGAACCGACGGCTCCGTGCACCGGTTCCCGCGCGTCTGGCACAATGGCCGATCGGCCCGCGGCTGGCCCTCTACCGTGCCGCGGCCGCCCCAATGTCGAGTGAGCGCAGCCCGTCGCCCCACGCGAGCTGCGCGGACTCACCCGAAGCACCACGATCCGCGAGGAGCACCGACCAGCGTGGCCGTCAAGATCAAGCTGATGAGGCTGGGCAAGATCCGTCAGCCGTACTACCGCATCGTCGTCGCCGACTCCCGCAGCCGTCGTAGCGGCCGGGCGATCGAGACCATCGGCAAGTACCACCCGAAGAACGAGCCGAGCCTCATCGAGGTCGACTCCGAGCGGGCGCAGTACTGGCTGGGCGTCGGCGCGCAGCCGACCGAGCCCGTGCAGCACCTGCTGAAGATCACCGGTGACTGGCAGAAGTTCACCGGGGTGCCGGGTACCGAGGGCACCCTCAAGCCCCAGCCGGAGAAGGTCGACAAGCTCGCCCGCTTCCAGGCTGCGCTGGCCGCTGCGGGCGGTGAGTCCACGACCGAGGCCACCACCCCGAAGAAGAAGGCCGACCGCCGCCCGAAGGCCGACTCCGAGTCCGCCCCTGCCGAGTCCGCCCCTGCCGAGTCCGCCGTCGACGGTGCGACTACCGAGGCTCCCGCCGAATCGTGAGCGTGCTCGCGGACGCTCTCGAACACCTGGTGCGGGGTATCGTCGACCACCCCGACGACGTCGCGGTGGAGCTGGTCACCACGCGGCGGGGGCGGACGCTGGAGGTCCGGGTGCACCCCGAGGACCTCGGCAAGGTGATCGGCCGTGGCGGCCGCACGGCCACCTCGCTGCGCACCATCGTGGGCAGCATCGGTGGCAGGGGTGTGCGGGTGGACGTCGTCGACACCGATCGCTGAGCGAGCGAGCCATCGTCACCGAGCTGCTGGTCGGGATCGCGGTCCGGGCGCACGGTCTGCGCGGGGAGCTGCTCGTGGAGGTGCACACCGACTCCCCGGACCAGCGGTTCACCCCCGGCGCCGCGCTCATCGCACGCCGCGCCGGGGCACCCGACGGGGTGTTGACGGTACGCTCGGCGCGCCCGCACTCCGGACGGCTGCTCGTGACGTTCGCCGAGACGGCCGACCGCGACACCGCCGAGGCGTTGCGGGGCACCCGGCTGCTGATCAGCACCGCTGCGCTGGCGCCGCCCGAGGACCCCGACGAGTTCCACGTCCACCAGCTGGAGGGGCTGCGCGCTGAGCTGACCGACGGCACCGCCGTCGGGACCGTCCGCGAGATCGTGTCCGGCCCGGGCGGTGAGCTGCTCGTGCTCGCCCGCCCCGAGCTGCCCGACGCGCTCGTGCCGTTCGTGCGCGCGATCGTGGTGACGGTCGACCTCGACGGCGGCCGGGTCGTGCTCACCCCACCCGAGGGCCTGCTCGACCTCGACTGACCACGTCCGCGACGATGCTGTGCGTGCGGATCGACGTCATCACCCTCTTCCCGGCCTACCTCGCCCCGCTACGCGAGGCGCTGCTCGGCCGCGCCGTCGCAGCCGGGCTCGTCGACCTGGCGGTGCACGACCTGCGGGACTGGACCCACGACGTGCACCAGGCCGTCGACGACGCCCCGTACGGTGGTGGCCCCGGCATGGTGATGCGCCCGCAGGTGTGGGGCGAGGCGCTCGACGCGGTGCTGGCCCAGGCCGGCGGCCGGGCGCGGCTTGTGGTGCCTACCCCTGCCGGGCACCGGTTCACCCAGGCCGCCGCGCAGGCGTGGGCGGCGGCACCGCGGCTGGTGTTCGCCTGCGGGCGCTACGAGGGCATCGATCAGCGGGTGGTGGACGAGGCGGCCGCGCGGATGCCGGTGGACGAGGTCAGCATCGGCGACTACGTGCTCGTCGGTGGCGAGGCCGCGGTGCTGGTGATGGTCGAGGCCGTCGTCCGGCTGCTGCCTGGCGTACTCGGCAACCCCGCCTCAGCCCAGCAGGACTCCTTCTCCGACGGCCTGCTGGAGGGCCCGGCCTACACCCGTCCGCAGATGTGGCGCGGGCTCGCCGTGCCCGACGTGCTGCGCAGCGGCAACCACGCGGCGATCGCCCGCTGGCGCCGCGACCGGGCGTTGGAGCGTACCGCGCGGCGCCGTCCGGACCTGCTCGCCGCGCTGCCCGAGGAGGCCCTCGACGGTGCGGACCGCGCGTTTCTCGCCGCGCTGGACCGCCCGGGCACCAGCTGATCCGGGCCGGTTTCTCGGGGTCTGGCGCGTCTGGCACCATGGACGAGTTGCTAGTGCCCGACAGACACGCGTCGGGCCCGTCCGGTGTCACCATCTCCGCAACGGGCGGCGCCTTCGCACGACTGCTGTCACAACCACGAACGGATCGTCGCGATGAACACCCTGGACGCCCTGGACGCGCAGCTGCTGCGCTCCGACATCCCCGCCTTCCGGCCGGGAGACACGCTCAAGGTGCACGTGAAGGTCGTCGAGGGCTCCCGCTCGCGCATCCAGATCTTCCAAGGCGTGGTCATCCGCCGCCAGGGCGCCGGTGCCCGGGAGACCTTCACGGTGCGCAAGGTGTCGTTCGGGGTCGGTGTGGAGCGCACGTTCCCGGTGCACTCGCCGAACATCGACAAGATCGAGCTGTTCATTCGTGGCGACGTCCGGCGGGCGAAGCTCTATTACCTCCGCGAGCTGCGCGGCAAGGCTGCGAAAATCAAGGAGAAGCGCACGACCCCGTCCGCGTCCTGACCGCATCGGTGCGGTTGCCGTAGCCTCGTGAGCGTGGTCCGACCCGAGATCCCCGACGACCGGCGGATCCCGCCGCAGCGGTACCGCCCGGCCGACCGGGCGGTACCCGTGCAGGGCCAGGGCACGGCGCCACTACCACCTGGGCGTCCGGTCCATCCGCCGCCGCCCGGTGGGTCTGCGTACCCGGGCAACGGTCAGCCCGCCGGTAGGCCACCGGTAACGCCCCCGCGCGGACGTCCCCTCCCACCCCCCCGGGGACGTCCCGTCCCGCCGCCGTCGAACGGCAGGCCGGTCAACGGTCGTTCCGCCCCATCGATGCGCAGCCCCGACCGGACCGATCCGCCCGACGACGAGCCCACCGTGGTCTTCGAGGAGTCTCCCGTCTCCGCAGAACCCGTTCCCGTTCCCGTTCCCGATGTCGATCACTCCGAGGTGCCCGGCCGGCACCGCCGCCGGCGTGCGGGCCAGGGGTCCGAGGGGCGTCCCGTCGCGGCCTACCGCGAGCAGGTCGAGGTGGGCGGTCGCAAGGTCCGCCCGGGGCGGCGGCGGCGCCCGGCCTTCTGGAAGGAGCTGCCGCTGCTCGTCGTGGTGGCGCTGCTGCTGACCTTCCTCATCCAGACGTTCCTCGCGAAGGTCTACGTCATTCCGTCCGGGTCGATGGAGACGACGCTGCACGGCTGCACAGGTTGCAACAACGACCGCGTGCTCGTCGACAAGGTCACCTACCGGTTCTCCGATCCGGAGCCCGGCGACGTCGTGGTGTTCCGCGGACCGGACAGCTGGAGCAGCGAGATCACCATCCAGCCGCCGAGCAACATGCTGGCCATCGGCCTGCAGCAGCTCGGCTCGCTGATCGGGCTCGCACCGCCCGACGAGAAGGACTTCGTGAAGCGGGTCATCGCCGTCGGTGGACAGACCGTGCAGTGCTGTGACAGCCGCAATCGAGTGCTCGTCGACGGAGGCCCGCTGGACGAGCCCTACGTCTACTACCTGCCCGAGGCCGGCCAGGCGCGCCAGGATCCGTTCGGGCCGATCACGGTGCCGCAGGGACAGCTCTGGATGATGGGCGACAGCCGCAACAACTCCGCCGACTCGCGGGTCCCCGGGCACGGGGCCGTCCCGATGGACAACGTGATCGGCAAGGCGCGGATGATCGTGTTGCCGCTGCCGCGCTTCGGCTGGATCGCCTCGGTGGACCCGCGGGTCACCGCGGTCGGTCTGCCGGCGCTTGATGCGCAGGTCCCCGCACCGCTGGCCCTCGGCCTACTCGGCGCGCTTCCGCTGGCCGCCGGACGGCAACGGCTCCGCCGCCGCGATGCGGACCGCGACGTCGTCCTCCCGGGATCGCGGGGCGCTCCGCTGCTGCGCGCGGGCCGGGCCCGCCGCTGATCACCCACCCGATGCCCGCTTCCCGCCGTGGCACCGCCCGCAGCATGCGGGCGAGCCTGCCGCCCGAACTGCGCCCCGCGCGCGCCGTCGTGCGCCGCTCCGCGGGCAGCTGGACGCTGCAAGCCACCCTGGATCGACACGGCCTGGGCCCGGTGGCCGGCGTCGACGAGGCCGGCCGGGGCGCCTGCGCCGGGCCGCTCGTCGTCGCCGCGTGCGTGCTGCGGCCCGGCGATGCGAAGCACCTCGACGGGCTCACCGACTCCAAGCTGCTCACCGCGTCCGCGCGCGAGACGTACTTCGCGATGATCACCCGGCGCGCGGTGGATGTCGCGGTGGTCGTCATCGCGCCCGACGAGGTGGACCGGCGCGGCGTGCACGTGGCCAACATCGAGGGCATGCGTCGCGCCGTGGCCGGGTTGTCGGCCCCGCCCGGGTACGTCCTGACCGACGGGTTCGCCGTGCGCGGTCTCGGCAGCCCCGCGCTGGCGGTGCCGAAAGGCGACCAGGTGGCGGCGTGCGTCGCGGCCGCGTCGGTGCTGGCCAAGGTCACGCGGGACCGCCTCATGGTCGCGCTGGACGCGGAGCTGCCGCAGTACGGCTTCGCCGAGCACAAGGGCTACTGCGTTCCGGCGCACGACGCCGCGCTGGCCGCGCACGGTCCCAGCCGCGTGCACCGGTTCTCCTTCGCCAACGTGGCGGCGGCCGCTGCCGGGCCGGGTGCTGGGGTCGCAGCTGCCCTGGTCCACAATGAGACGCTCGCCGTCGGAAGGTCCGAGGTGGGTGTCGGAGGAGGAATGGGACTGTGAGCGCCGAGGATCTCGAGAAGTACGAGACCGAGATGGAGCTCACGCTCTACAAGGAGTACCGGGACGTCGTGGCCCAGTTCTCCTACGTCGTGGAGACGGAGCGGCGCTTCTACCTGGCGAACTCCGTGGACGTGGCCGCGCGCAACGCCGACGGTGAGATCTACTTCGAGGTGCGGATGTCCGACGCCTGGGTGTGGGACATGTACCGGCCCGCACGCTTCGTCAAGAACGTCCGGGTCCTGACGTTCAAGGACGTCAACGTCGAGGAGCTGGACAAGCCCGACCTGCGGTTGCCCGAGGGTAACCAGTTCGGGTCCTGAGACCTTCTCCGCCGGCACCGAGTTGTCCCCATCGCCCTCGGGTTGTCCACAGGATCGAGATCGGTCTGTCGGCCGCCGTCGCCGGCGTCGATCGTGGTGGGCATGGCAGCCAAGGACGTGCTCGGTCGCCGCGGTGAGGATCTCGCGGTGCAGTATCTGGAACAGCAGGGTCTGGTGGTCCTGTCTCGCAACTGGCGGTGTCGCCAGGGTGAGCTCGACGTGGTGGCCACCGATGCCGACCGCCTGGTGGTGTGCGAGGTCAAGACCCGCTCCGGCACCCGGTTCGGGGAGCCGGCCGAGGCGGTCACCTGGCGCAAGGCCGCGCGGATCCGGCGGGTCACGCAGGCGTGGCTGGCCGCGCATCAGGTGCGCTGGTGCGAGATCCGGTTCGACGTGCTGGCGGTCGTCGCCGAGCCCGGTCGCCCGGTCACGGTGCAGCACTACGAGGCGGCGTTCTGATGGGGCTCGCGCGGGCGTGGTCGGTGGCCCTGCTCGGCGTGGCGGGCCACGTCGTGGAGATCGAGGCCGACGTCGGGGGCGGGCTGCCGGGCTTCCACCTGGTCGGCCTGCCGGACGCGGCGCTGCACGAGTCGAAGGACCGGGTGCGTGCCGCGGTCGTCAACTCCGGTCGCAGCTGGCCCAACGAGCGCATCGTGCTGGCGCTCTCGCCCGCCACGCTGCGCAAGGCGGGCAGCGGGTTCGACCTCGCCCTGGCCTGCGCCATCCTGGGCACGAGCGGTGTGCTCGACCAGGCGGCCCTGGACGACACGGTGCTGCTGGGCGAGCTGGCCCTCGACGGGCGGCTGCGCCCGGTGCGCGGGGTGCTGCCGTGCCTGCTGGCCGCGCGGGCGGCCGGGATGCGCCGCGTGGTCGTGCCCGACGCCGCGCTGGCGGAGGCGTCGCTGGTCGAGGGGATCGAGGTGTTCGGTGCGGCGAGCCTGACCGAGGTACTGGGCTGGCTGCACGGCGCGCGAAGGCTACGGCGACCGGAGCCGGTCACCGATCGGGACGGTCCCCGCCCGCCCGATCTCGCCGACGTGGTCGGGCAGGATGACGCCCGGCGCGCGCTGGAGATCGCCGCGGCCGGCGGGCATCACGTCCTGCTCGTCGGTCCGCCGGGTACCGGCAAGACGATGCTCGCCCAGCGGTTCGTCGGGCTGCTGCCGCGGCTGGAGCCCGAGGAGGCCCTCGCGCTCGCCGCGGTGCGGTCGGTGGCCGGGCGGTTGCCCGACGGGGGCGCGCTCAGCGCCGTACCGCCGCTGGTGGCGCCCCATCACTCCAGCTCGATGGCGGCGCTCGTCGGGGGCGGCAGCGGGGTCGCCCGACCGGGGGCGGTGTCGCTCGCGCACCGGGGCGTCCTGTTCCTCGACGAGGCCCCCGAGTTCGGCGCCCACCTGCTCGATGCCCTGCGCACCCCGCTGGAGGAGGGCGAGATCCGGCTCGCCCGCGCCGAGGGCACGGTGTGCTACCCGGCGCGGTTCCAGCTCGTGCTCGCCGCCAACCCGTGCCCGTGCGCCCCGGCCCACGACCGGGACTGCGTCTGCCCGTCGCTGGTGCGTCGCCGCTACCTCGGGCGGCTGTCCGGCCCGTTGCTCGACCGCGTCGACCTCCGGGCCCGGATGTTCCCGGTCACCGCGCTCTCGGCCACCGGCGGCGACGCGGAGAGCACGGCTGTGGTGCGAGCCCGTGTCCTGGCTGCCCGCGCGGCCGCCGCCCAGCGTTGGGCCGGGTTGGAATGGCGCACCAACGCCGAGGTGCCCGGCCCCGTGCTGCGCACCCGGTTCGCGCTGCCCCGCAGCGCCCTGCGTCCGCTCGATGCCGGACTGCGCGCGGGCGAGCTCACCGCACGCGGGGCGGACCGGGCGATCCGGGTCGCATGGACCCTCGCCGATCTCGGCGGGCGCGACCGACCCGACCGTGAGCTCATCGAGGAGGCGTTGTTCTTCCGCGATCGGAGGGCGGCATGACCTCGGATGCGGCCGTGCTGCTGGCTCGGGCCTACCTGTCCCGGGTGGCCGAGCCGCCGGCCGCTGCGCTGGTCCGGTTCGCCGAGGAGGTGGGCCCGGTCCGGGCGGCCCGGCGGGTGCGGGCTGGGGAGGTGAGCGAGGAGGTCGCGGCACTGACCCGGGCCCGGCGCAGCGTCGATCGGGCGGCGGCCGACCTCGCCGCGGCCGAGGCCGCGGGCGCGCGGTTGCTCGTCCCGGAGGATCCCGACTGGCCGGGTGAGCCGTTCGAGGCGTTCACGGCGTGCGGCACGCCGGAGCATGCCCCGCCGCTGGCGCTGTGGGTCCGGGGGTCGGGGCGGCTCGCGGTGCTGGCCGATCGTGCCGTCGCCGTGGTCGGAGCGCGGGCGGCCAGCGGGTACGGCGTGCACATGGCCGGAGAGCTCGCGGCCGGGCTGGCCGCGGACGGGTACACGGTGGTCTCCGGCGCGGCGATCGGGATCGACGGTGCCGCGCACCGCGGCGCGTTGGCCGTCGACGGTGCCACCGTCGCGGTGCTCGCGTGCGGTGTCGAGCGCGCCTACCCGGCGGCCCACCAGGCGCTGCTCGGGCGGATCGCCGACGCCGGGCTCGTGGTCAGCGAGTACCCACCGGGTGCGGTGCCGGCCCGGCACCGGTTCCTGGTGCGCAACCGGCTCCTGGCCGGTCTCACGGCGGGCACCGTGGTCGTGGAGGCGGGTCTGCGCAGCGGCGCCCAGCGCACCGCGTCCGACGCCCTCGAGCTGGGCCGTCCGGTCCTGGCCGTGCCCGGGCCGGTCACCTCCGGGCTCTCCGCCGGCTGTCACCGGCTGATCCGGGACGGGGCCGTGCTCGTCACCCGTACCGAGGAGGTGCTGGAGGCGGTGGCGCCGATCGGGGCTGCCCTGGCCGCCGAGCCCGCTCCCGGCCCGCCGCGGCTCACCGACGGACTCGGCGAGGTGGGCGTGCTGGTGCACGACGCGCTGCCGGCGCGCGCGGAGCGCGAGGCGGGCTGGCTGGCGATGGAGGCGGGGGTGCCGGTCGGCGCGGTGCGGGCGGCCCTGGTGGACCTCGAACGGCGCGGCCTCGTCGAACACCGCGACGGCCACTGGCGCCGTCCTCGCTCGGCCAGTGGATGAGAACCACATCACCTACACGGGCAAACCCGCCCGGTAGGCCATCCCGCGCAGCTCGCGACCGATGTGGGTGTCGCGGTTCACCCGCGTCAGCAGTTCGGTGAGGGTCTCCCGGACGAACGGGTCGCGGCGCACCTTCATCGGATAGAGGTCTTCGGCGGTGCGCAGCGACCGCACCGCGTCGTCCTGGCGGCCGCGGAGTTTCGCCTGCGCCCGCCCGTAGTGGGCCCAGTAGAAGGCCCGGTTCGCCGGGAAGGGATGGCGTTCGGGGTCGGTCTCCAGGGCGATGCTCACCGCCCGGTCGGGCTCACCCAGTTCGAGCGCGTGGAACATCCGGACAATCCCCACGGACGTCGGCCCGTACACGATCCCCAACGTGTCGGCTTCGCCGGTCTGCCCGAACCGATCCGCGATCTCAGCGACTGTCTCCATCGCCGCGGCCTCATCGGCGGGACTGTCGTCCAGCGCAGCAGTCAGGCCGCGGGCCTCGGTGAGCCAGCACAACAGACCGGCGGTATCGGCCGTGGTGGGCGGCAACGTGAGCGCCTCAAGCTCGGCCCGCGCCGGCTCGAACGCCCCGCCGAGAAGAAGCGTGTCTGCGACCGCGAATCCGGCCATGCCCAGCATGGTGACCGCACCGTGCTCCTGGGCGAGCCGCCTGGCCAGGAACACGGTGCGGCGCACCAGATCAGCCGGGGCCACAGCCACGCCCAACCACAGACGGGTGACGTGCACGTGCAGATACACCGCCAGCGCGAGCAACTCGCTGCTGTCGGTCCCGGTGGCCAATGTGGTGTGCAGGTCCCGCATCAGCGCGGGCAGATCGGTGGCCACCTCGACGTACTGACTCGCTCGCCGCTGCGCGTGGATGCGGGTCACCCGGTCCCGCAGCACCGCTACCGGCACCACCAGTCCACCGGGCTGGCCGACGTCGATCGCATCCAGCGCGAGACGGATCGCCTCGACGGAGCTGTCGGTGTGCCCGTTGGCGGGTGCGGGCACGGGCAGCGAGGTCAGCTCCGACGGCGCGATCTGCAGCACGGTGGCCAGCTTGACGATCAGCGACACCCGATCCAGCGGTCGCTCTCCATTCTCTATGCGCGACAGATGCCCCGCAGTGATACCGGCAAGCCCAGCGATCACCGCGAGCGACTTACCCCTCGCATTGCGGACTCGTCGCAGCCGTTGACCGAAGGTGGGGTCGATCGTCGGCAGTGCACTGTCGTCGTCCACGTCCGAGCCTCTCTCACTTCGGGCCGTGCCCCGGCCGTTACCGTGGTGCGGTGCTCCCGGCATGGGATCAGACCGCCAGCGTACGACCATGCGCTCGGCGGTACTTGACCTGGCGTGCCGGAACACGCACCGTCGGGTGGTGACCTCGGCACCGGAGCTTGCGGCTGGCGTCGCCGAGGCGCTGGAGGAGTTCCTGCGGCACCTGGAGCTGGAACGCGGCCGCTCGCCGCACACCGTCCGCGCCTACCGGGGCGATCTCACCGCGTTGCTCGCGGGCCTGGACGATCTCGCGGCGCTCGACCTGCCCGTGCTGCGACGCTGGCTCGCCGCCGGACATGCCGCGGGCTCGGGCCGGTCGACGCTGGCCCGCCGCGCCGCTGCCGCCCGGACGTTCACCGCCTGGGCCCGCCGCACCGGCCGCCTGGCCACCGATCCCGGGGTCCGGCTGGTCTCGCCGCGGCCGCGGCCCGCGCTGCCGGCGGTGCTGGCCGCCGACGAGGCCGCCGCGCTGCTCGACGCGGCGGGTGCGGGTGCCGCGCAGGGTGACCCGCTCGCGCTGCGCGACCAGCTGGTCCTCGAGCTGCTCTATGCCACCGGGGTGCGGGTCGCGGAACTGTGCGGGCTCGACCTCGACGACGTCGACCTCGACCGGCGGGCGTTGCGTGTCGTCGGCAAGGGGGACCGGGAGCGGACCGTGGTCTACGGCGTGCCTGCCGCCGGTGTCCTGCGCCGATGGCTCGACGCGGGGCGGGCGGCGTTGGTCCGGCCCGGGTCGCCGCCGGCGTTGCTGCTCGGGGCGCGCGGCGGTCGGCTGGACCCGCGGATGGCACGGACGGTCGTGCACCGGGCGCTCGTCGCCGTGCCCGGCGCCCCGGACCTCGGGCCGCACGGACTGCGGCACGCCGCCGCCACCCACATGCTCGAAGGCGGTGCGGATCTCCGCTACGTTCAGGAACTGCTCGGGCACGCGAAGCTGGCGACCACCCAGCTCTACACCCACGTGACCGTCGAGCGGTTGAAGGTGGTCCATGAGCAGGCGCACCCCCGGGCGTGAGCCGGCACCGGAGTGCGACACGCCGTGATGGCATGGCTACGTACTGGAGTTGATTGGCTACGTTAGGCTAGCCGTCACTCAGCTTTATCCAGACCCGACGGCGAGTGGCTGAAGGTGGTCAGTGAGCAGACGCACCACGAGGTGTGAGCCGGTCGTTGTCGAGTCCGCGCAGCTCAGCGCGCTCACCGGCGTCGTCGCTCTGCCTCGGTCCCGGGTCGACGAGCTCTGGACGGCCTACCTGGCCGATCCGACGAGAACGCTCCGGGACCGCTTGGTGGTGCACTACACCCCCCTGGTCCGCACCGTGGCCTGCCGGGTGGTCGACGGCCTGCCGTCCCACGTCGAACACGCCGACCTGGTCCAGTCCGGCGTCCTCGGGCTCATCGACGCCGTCGAGCGGTTCGACCCCGAGCGTTGCCCGCGCTTCGAGAGCTACGCCGCGCAGCGCATCCGGGGGGCGATCCTCGACGAGCTGCGAGCCCAGGACTGGGTCCCGCGCACCGTCCGGGGACGCGCCCGCGAGCTCGAGAGCGCCCAGGAACGGCTGGAGGGCCGGCTGCTGCGCGCTGCAACGGTCTCCGAGCTCGCCGCGGAGATGGGTGTTCCGGTGCGTGAGCTGCATGGGCTCTTCCAGGTGCAGCTGGTCAGCGTCGAGGCGCTCGACGAGAGCAGCGGCGGGGTGTCGGAGCTGTTCGCCGACGACGGCGCGCTCGATCCCATGGCGGTCGTGCAGGACCACGAGACCCTCCGGCAGCTCGCGGTGGCGGTCGCGCAGCTCAGCGAGCGGGACCGGACGGTGATCCGGCTCTACTACCTGGAGAACCGGACCCTGGCCGAGATTGGCAGGCTGCTCGGGGTGACCGAGTCGCGGGTCTGTCGGTTGCACTCCCGGCTGGTCGGACGGCTACGGGGCCAGCTGGCCGAGCTCACCACCAACTGAGGGCTGCTCCGGCGCGGTGGGTGTGGCGCCGTCGCCGGGCCACGGGACGGGCACCGGCAGCAGCCGCACCCGCGGCGGGCGCAGCAGCAGGAGGGGATCGAGGTACTCGGTGCGGTCCCGGCGGACGCCCCAGTGCAGGCAGGCGGGTGCCGTGCAGCCCGGATGGCCCGGATCGAGCAGGCCGAGCACGTCGCCGGACCGGACGACGGCGCCGGCCGTGACCGCGGGCCGCACGGGTTCGTAGGTAGTGCGCAGCCCGTCGTCGTGCTGGATCGACACGACACCGCGGCCGGCCACCGGCCCGGCGAACACCACCGTGCCCGCGCGTGCCGCCGCGACCGGCTGCCCGGGGGAGCCGGCCAGGTCGACACCCCGGTGGCCGGGGCCGAACGGGTGTGCCGGGGCCTGGAACGGGGTGTGCACGGCAGGTGCCGGTACCAGCGGCCAGGCGTATCCGGCTCCGGGCGCCGGGACTCCGGCGCCGGGTAGCGCGGGGGTCGGCACGGGTTCGGGCGGGGTCGGCTCGGGTGGTGCGAGACCCACCGGCTCCATCGCGATGGCGTGCCCCGGACCGGCAGGAGCGTCGTGCCCGGCTGCGGGCGCTGGTCCGAACACCACCAGCACCGCCACCGCCACCGACACCGGACCCCCGCCCCGCCCGTGTCCCCGTACCGTCGCGATGGAGTCCTCCCCACGTCGCTGCTCGGCCACCGTCCCACCCTTCCCCGGGAACCGGTCGCGCGAGCGCCGACCGCGAGCGTTGTGGACCGGAGCCGGCGCATGTGGACAACTCGGGGACGCGGGTGAGCCCGGATTCGGTCGCGGCGTAGACTTCGCCATGCACCCCGGGGTTGCCCGGGGTGACTTCGCGCGTTCGCGTACCCGCTCGACACGGCCGTCCCGGCCTGCCGGTGGGAACGGTGGACGGGCGGTCCCGCGGTTGATGTTGATGCGGGCCCGGACACCGGCGCGACGCCAGGGCGGTGCCGCCGACCGGCGCGCCGCGGAACCGCGCGCGTGGCCGCCGAGCGGCCACGCCCGAACGAGAGGTGAACCGGCCGTGGCCGTCGTCACCATGAAGCAGTTGCTGGACTCCGGTGTGCACTTCGGGCACCAGACCCGGCGCTGGAACCCGAAGATGAAGCGCTACATCCTCACCGAGCGCAACGGCATCTACATCATCGACCTGCAGCAGACCCTGTCCTACATCGACCGGGCCTACGAGTTCGTCCGCGAGACCGTGGCGCACGGCGGCACGATCATGTTCGTCGGCACCAAGAAGCAGGCGCAGGAGGCCATCGCCGACGAGGCGGGCCGGGTCAACATGCCGTATGTGAACCAGCGCTGGCTCGGCGGCATGCTCACCAACTTCCAGACCGTGCACAAGCGGCTTCAGCGCCTCAAGGAGCTGGAGTCGATGGAGCAGACGGGGGGGTTCGAGGGTCGCACCAAGAAGGAGATCCTCATGCTCACCCGCGAGAAGGGCAAGCTCGAGAAGACCCTCGGCGGCATCCGCGACATGTCGAAGGTCCCGAGCGCGGTCTGGATCGTGGACACCAAGAAGGAGCACATCGCCATCGGCGAGGCCCGCAAGCTGGGCATCCCGGTCGTCTCCATCCTGGACACCAACTGCGATCCCGATGAGGTCGACTTCCCGATCCCGGGCAACGACGACGCGATCCGCTCCGCGGCGCTGCTCACCAAGGTGATCGCGCGCGCCGCGGCGGACGGCCTGATGGCGCGCTCGGCCCGGGCCCGCGGCGGTGACGGCGACAGTGCCGAGCTCGCCGAGGGTGTCAGCGCCGACGAGCCGCTCGCCGAGTGGGAACAGAACCTGCTCGCGGGCGGGTCGGACGGCGCCAGCCTGGCGGCCGCCGGCGCGGCGAGCGAGGCACCGAGCGCGGTCGCCGAGCCGAGTTCCGCCACCACGAGCAACGGCACCCAGCAGACCGCGGGCTGATCTGGACGGGGCCCGACCCCGTCCCGGCGACACGTGTCCGACTACGAGAAATGGACCACGAGGCAGCACCATGGCGAACTACACCGCCGCCGACGTCAAGAAACTCCGGGACCTCACCGGTGCCGGGATGATGGACTGCAAGAACGCGTTGATCGAAGCCGATGGGAACATCGAGCAGGCCGTGGAGGCGCTGCACGTCAAGGCAGCGAAGTCCGTCGACAAGCGCGCCGAGCGGACCACCGCCAACGGCCTGGTCGCCGCATCCGGCGGCGCGATGATCGAGTTGAACAGCGAGACGGACTTCGTCGCCAAGAACCCCGAGTTCGGTCAGCTCGCCGAACAGATCCTGCAGGTCGCCCTCGACCAGAAGCCGGCTGACGTGGACGAGCTGCGTTCGGCCACCCTCGACGGCGGTACGGTCGCGGACGCGGTCCAGGCGCTGTCCGGCCGCATCGGCGAGAAGCTCGAGCTCAAGCGCTACGTCTTCCTCGACGGCCAGGTGGCGGTCTACCTGCACCGCCGTGCCACGGACCTACCACCCGCGATCGGGGCAGTGGTCTCCTACACCGGTGCCGACGCCGACGCCGCCCGCGCGGTGGCCATGCACGTGGCCGCCGCACGGCCACGGTTCACCGCCCGCGAGCAGGTGCCGGCGAGCGTGCTCGACGAGCAGCGCAGCGCCGCCGAAGTCGTGGCCCGGGAGGAGGGCAAGCCGGAGGAGATCGTGCCCCGGATCGTCGAGGGCAAGGTGAAGAAGTTCTACGCCGACTCGGTCCTCCTGGAGCAGATCTCCGTCCTGGACGACTCGAAGCAGAGCGTCCAGGCTCTGGTGGACGCGGCGGGTGTCACGGTGACGGAGTTCGCCCGCTTCGAGGTCGGCCAGGCCTGAGCCGGTGAGCACCCCAGGGTTCGCCGCCGCCGGTCCCCGTCCGGGCTTCCGCCGTGTGCTGCTCAAGCTCGGCGGCGAGATGTTCGGCGGCGGGTCCGTCGGTGTCGATCCGGGGGTCGTCGAGACCGTCGCCTACCAGATCGCCGAGGTGGTGGCGACCGGAGCACAGATCGCGGTGGTCATCGGCGGCGGCAACTTCTTCCGCGGCTCCGAACTGCAACAACGCGGTATGGAGCGGGCCCGCGCCGACTACATCGGCATGCTCGGCACGGTGATGAACTGCCTGGCGCTGCAGGACTTCCTCGAGCGCGAGCATCACATCGAGACCCGGGTGCAGACGGCCATCGCGATGGGGCAGGTCGCCGAGGCCTACATCCCGCGCCGCGCGATCCGGCACCTGGAGAAGGGCCGCGTCGTGATCTTCGGGGCCGGGGTCGGGCTGCCCTACTTCTCCACCGACACCGCGGGGGCCCAGCGCGCCCTGGAGATCGGGGCGGAGGCGCTGCTGCTCGCCAAGGGTGTCGCCGGCGTCTTCACCGCCGACCCGAAGCTCGACCCCGGCGCCAAGCTCTATGACGAGATCACCCACCGCGAGGTGCTGGAACAGGGGCTGAAGGTGGCCGACGCCACCGCCTTCAGCCTCTGCATGGACAACCGGATGCCGATCATCGTGTTCAACCTGCTCGTCGAGGGCAACATCGCTCGCGCGGTGCGGGGTGAGAGGATCGGCACGCTGGTCAGCACCCCCGACTACGCGGAAGGCAGGCAGCAGCCGTGATCGACGAGACGCTCTTCGACGCCGAGGAGAAGATGGAGAAGGCCGTCGCCGTCGCGAAGGACGATCTCGCCACCGTCCGCACGGGGCGGGCCAGCCCGAACATGTTCGCCAAGGTGGTCGTCGACTACTACGGCGCGATGACCCCGCTCAACCAGCTGGCCTCCATCAACGTGCCCGAGGCGCGGATGGCCGTTATCAAGCCCTACGACGCGAGCCAGCTCAAGGCCATGGAGAAGGCCATCCGCGACTCCGACCTCGGGCTCAACCCCGGCAACGACGGTCAGATCATTCGTGTGGTGATCCCGCAGCTGTCCGAGGAGCGCCGCCGCGAGATGGTCAAGGTCGCCCGTGGCAAGGGCGAGGACGCGCGGGTCACGATCCGCAGCATCCGTCGCAAGGCGATGGAGGAGCTGCACCGCATCGTCCGGGACGGCGAGGCGGGTGAGGACGAGGTCGGGCGCGCCGAGAAGGAGCTGCAGGCCACCACCGACCGGTACGTCCACCAGGTGGACGAGCTGGTGAAGCACAAGGAAGCCGAGCTTCTCGAAGTCTGAACGTGAGCTGACCGTGACCGCTTCCTCCGAACCCGCCGCAGTGGTGGTCCCGCCGGCCCGCCGAGCCTCGCGTGCCGGGCGGGACCTGATGGCCGCGATCGCCGTCGGGATGGGGCTCGGCGCGGTCATCCTGTCGTCGCTGCTGATCGAACGGCATTTCTTCGTCGGCGTGCTCGCGCTGGCCGCGGCCGTCGGCACCTGGGAGCTGGCCGGTGCGTTGCGTCGCGGCGCCAGCGTTGCGGTGCCGCTGCCGGTGTTGCTCGTCGGCGGTCAGGCGATGGTGTGGTTGTCGTGGCCGTTCGGGCTGCGCGGGCTGGCGGTGTCGTTCGCGGTCACCGCGCTCGCGGTGCTGCTGTGGCGGATGCGGGAGGGGGCGGCCGACTACGTCCGCGACGTCACCGCCGGGCTGTTCACCGCCGCCTACGTCCCGCTGTTCTGCTCGTTCGCCACGCTCCTGGTCGTCGTCGACGACGGTCTGGGCCGGGTCCTCACCTACCTGCTGTGCGTGGTCGCCTCCGACGTCGGCGGCTACGCGGCCGGGGTGCTCGCGGGCCGGCACCCGATGGCGCCGACGATCAGCCCGAAGAAGTCCTGGGAAGGTTTCGCCGGATCGCAGGCCGCAGGCATGCTGGCCGGCGCGTTGTGCGTGGCCCTGTTGCTCGGCGGCCCGTGGTGGGCCGGGGCGCTGACCGGGGCCCTGCTGGTGATCAGCGCGACGCTGGGCGATCTCGTCGAGTCGATGGTCAAGCGCGATCTGGGCATCAAGGACATGGGCACGTTGCTGCCCGGGCACGGCGGTCTGATGGACCGGCTCGACTCGCTGCTGCCCACCGCGGTGGTGGCGTGGGTGACGCTGAGCCTCGTCGTGCCGGTGGCGTGAGGCTCTCGCTGCGCCGCGCCGCGGCGGCGGCGCGCACGCCGCCGATCCCCAGTCCGAACATCTGGAACTGGCCGCAGATCTACGAGCGGGAGAACGCGGCGCAGGATGCCGACGGCGCGATCTGGGCGACGCTGCGCGCGGTGGTGCCGTGGGCCGGTGCCAATGTGCTCGACGTGGGCTGCGGCGACGGGTACCACCTTCCGATGTTCGCGGCCGAGGCGGCGTCGGTGATCGGGGTCGAGCCGCATCCGCCGCTGGTAGAGCGGGCGCGCCGCCGCGTCGGGAGCTTGGCCAGGGTACTGGCTGCAGGTGCGGCGGCGCTGCCGTTGCCGGACGCGAGCGTGGACCTCGTGCACGCCCGCACCGCGTACTTCTTCGGCCCGGGGTGCGAGCCGGGGCTCGCCGAGGCCGAGCGGGTGCTGCGTCCCGGGGGCGCGATCGCGATCGTCGACCTCGACGCCACCGTCGCCCCCTACGGACGGTGGATGCGTGCCGACCTCCCGCGCTACGACCCGGCGCGTGTGGAGCGGTTCTTCGCCGCCCAGGGTTTCTCGCTGCAACGGGTGCCGACGGTGTGGCGGTTCCCGGATCGCGCCACATGCGAGGCGGTGCTGCGCATCGAGTTCTCCCGCGAGGTCGCCGACCGGGCCGTCGCGGAGACCACCGGTCTCACGCTGCCGGTCGGCTACCGGCTGCACGTGCGCGCCGCGCAGATCCTCAGGCCAGGGTGATCTGGCCCCCGGTGACGGTGACGTCGCGGCTGCGCAAGCCGGTCTGTGCCGGGCCCTTGATGACGCTGCCGTCGAGGGTGAAGGTGCTGCCGTGGCACGGGCAGATGATGTCCGTGCCCTGCACGGATGACACGGCGCACTGCTGGTGTGGGCAGGTGGTGGAGAATGCGGCGAAGCTGCCCGCCGTGGCCTGCGTGACGACGACCTCCTGCTCGGCGAAGATCTTCGCGCTGCCGACCGGGACCTCGGACTCCGGCCCGAGGGCGGTGCCGGCCGGCGCGCCGCCTGCGTCGGTGCCGGACGTGCCGCCGGAGGTCTCCGGGTTCGAGCAGCCGGTCACGACCAGTCCGGCCCCGACCGCTGCGGCACCGGCTCCGGCGACGACGATCCGGCGGCTCAGCGCCACGGGAGTGGGGGCGGGGTCGTGCTCGAGCATCGCGGATCTCCTGGTGGTGGGGAGCGGCGGACTGCGCCGATCCTCGCACGGCGGGTGTGGGCATGGTGTGGGGTGCTCGGCAGCCGGAACTGACACAATCAACCCGCTATGACTGCCCTTCCCCTGGTGTTCGACGCGCCGAAGCGCGCCACCCCGCCGCGCCACCTCGCCGATCTCGACCCGGCCGATCGCCGGGCCGCGGTGGGCGAGCTCGGCCTGCCGGGCTTCCGCGCCGACCAGCTCGCCCGGCACTACTTCGGCCGGCTCACCGCCGACGTCGCGCAGATGACCGACCTGCCCGTCGCCGTCCGGGAGAACCTCGGCGCGCTGCTGCTGCCGCCGTTGGTGGTCCCGGTCCTGGAACAGGCCTGTGACGACGGCACCACCCGCAAGACGCTGTGGCGCGGCCACGACGGCACCCGCGCGGAGTCGGTGCTGATGGGCTATCCGGACCGCGCGACGGTGTGCGTGTCCAGCCAGGCGGGCTGCGGCATGGCGTGTCCGTTCTGCGCCACCGGCCAGGGTGGGCTGGCACGCAACCTGTCCACGGCGGAGATCGTCGAGCAGGTCCGGCAGGCCGCCGCCGCTGCCCGCGACGGCGCGCTCGGGACACCCGCGCGGCTGTCCAACGTGGTGTTCATGGGCATGGGGGAGCCGCTGGCCAACTACGCGCGCGTGGTCGCGGCACTTCGCCGGATCACCGAACCCGCGCCGAATGGGCTGGGCATCTCCGCACGGGGCGTCACGGTCTCCACGGTCGGGCTGGTGCCGGCCATCGACAAGCTTGCCGCCGAGGGGCTGCCCGTCACCCTCGCCGTGTCGCTGCACACCCCCGACGACGAGCTGCGCGACACGCTCGTGCCCGTCAACAGCCGGTGGAAGGTCGCCGAGGTGCTCGCCGCCACGCGGCGTTACGCGCAGACCACCGGGCGCCGAGTCTCGATCGAGTACGCCCTGATCCGCGATGTCAACGACCACCCGTGGCGGGCCGACCTGCTCGGGACGCTGCTGCGCCGCCAGGTCGGGACCAAGCGAGTGCACGTCAACCTCATCCCGCTCAACCCGACGCCCGGCAGCGCGTGGGACGCCTCCCCGCGGCCGGTGCAGGACGAGTTCGTGGCGCGGGTCCAGGCGGCCGGGGTGGCGTGCACGGTGCGCGACACCCGCGGCCGGGAGATCGCGGCCGCGTGCGGCCAGCTGGTGGCCGCGCAGAGCTGAGCTACTGCCACGCCCACGTCACTGCAAGCCCAGGACCTCGGCGAGGTCGAAGGTCACCGGCCGCTCCAACTGGTCGTAGGTGCACGATTCCGGGTCACGATCCGGACGCCAGCGCACGAACTGCACGGTGTGCCGGAACCGCACGCCTTCCATGTAGTCGTAGCGCACCTCCACCACCCGTTCCGGGCGCAGCGGCACGAACGACAGGTCCTTGCCGGCGTTCCACCTGCTGGTCTCGGCCTTGCGCGGGGTGCGCTCACCCTCCTCCTGGCGTGCCCACGCCCACGGATGGTCGTCGAACGTGGTGACCAGGGGTGCCAGCTCGGCGAACAGCGCCCGGCGCTGCTGCATCGGGAAGGCCCCGATCACGCCGACCGAGGCGAGGTGCCCGCTGTCGGTGTACATCCCGAGCATGAGCGACCCGATCGCGTCCGGGCCGGACTTGTGTACCCGGTAGCCGGCCACGACACAGTCCGCCGTCCGGTCATGCTTGATCTTGCTCATGACGCGGCGGTCCGGCTGGTAGCGCAGGTCCAATTTCTTGGCGACGAGCCCGTCGAGCCCGGCGCCCTCGAACTGGTCGAACCAGCCGCGGGCGAGCTCGTGATCGTCGGTGACCGGGGTGACGTGCACCGGTGCCGCGGCGTGGGCCAGCGTCTCCTCCAGCATCGCCCGTCGCTGCGTGAGCGGGTGACTCATCAGGTCCTCGTCGCCGAGCGCGAGCAGGTCGAACGCGACGAAGCTCGCCGGGGTCTCTCGCGCGAGCAGGTTAACCCGACTCTGGGCCGGATGGATCCGCTGCTGCAGCACTTCGAACTCCAGTGCGTTGCGCTCCCGATCGACCACGGTGATCTCCCCGTCGATCACCGCGCGCTCCGGGAAGTTCGCCAGCACCGCCTCGACGACCTCGGGGAAGTAGCGCGTCATCGGCCGTTCGTTGCGGCTGCCGATCTCGACGTCGTCGCCGTCGCGGAAGATGATCGAGCGGAAGCCGTCCCACTTGGGCTCGTACAGCTGACCCTCGGGGATCGCGGGCACCGGCTTGGCCAGCATCGGGCGCACTGGCGGCATCACGGGCAGGTCCACGGCGCCATCCTTCCGGTTCATGTCGTGGTCCGGTTAGAACGGGGGTGGGTCGTCGTCGGGTTGATCGCTTTCGGGTTTGGGTGGCCCGAAGAGGTCGGCTACAGACATCTTGCCGGTGGGGTGGCCGGGTGGGTGCAGGTGCGGGCGGTGCCGGAGTCTCCGGTGTCGGGATCGCTGGTGTCGGCACCGCTGGTACTGGAGTCGTTGGCGTCGGAGTCGCTGGTGGCCGGTGCGGTGGTGGGGTCGGTGCCGGTTTCTGTGGTAGTGCCGGTGTCGAGGGTGGGGGATTCGGTGGCCTCGGTGGGGGTGATGGTGAGGTGGCCGGTGAGCAGGGCAACGAGGAGATCGGCGCGGCGGGCGTCCATGCCGCGGGGGTCCTCGGCGCCGAGTCCACGGGCCAGGCGGGTGAGCCACTGATAGGCCGAGGTCGCATCAGGGGCGGCGAGCAACGCCCACAACGACGCCATCCCTTCGGTCTCCTCCCCGACCACGATACGACGGTCCTTGCGGGCGGCGCGATGCCGCGCCGCAGCACCCTCGGGGTCCACGGCGATCACGGCGCGGGCCAGGGCAGCACGCAGTTGCGCGGTGGTCTGGGTGGGGGCGCGGCCCAGGACCCGGTCCTGGACGGCGGTGGCGTGCTCAGGGCTCACGAAGGCGGTGGCGTCGCTGATGGCGCGGACTTTGGGCAGGTCGAGCTGGCCGTTCTCCCACGCAGAGGGTGTCGGGCAGGGTCGTGGCAAGGTGGGTGGCTTGGCCGAGGCGGACCATGGCGGTGCCGCGGGCCAGGTGTAGGGCCAGCCCGATCTCATCGGGGGCGTAGCGGCTGATGCTCGAGGGCCGATCACAGTTCATCGCCTGGGGGTCGTCGCCGGGGCGGCGGCGGGAGAACTCGGCCAACAGCCGAGCCTGGCGGGCTTGCGCCCAGGACGTCAGGTGATCGAGCGCGACGACGGCGTCGACCAGCTCGGCGTCGTCGAGACCGGCGCCGCCCTCACCGGTGGCGGCGTCCACTTCGAGGGCCAACCATCCCGAGGGCTGCACGTTCGCGGGGGAGTACCCCGGCGGCGGGATGTCGGTGTGTTCAAGGAACCCAGGACGCCAGTCCGACGGCGTGTCTGCCAACCAAGGAGGTTCCTCGAGCATTGAATCGAACATATGTTCGATGCTACTCGGGCTGTGGCTCCTTGTCCAGTGCGAGTCCTCGCAGAGGAGGATGACAGCATGCTTCGCACCCTGTGCCATGTGGCGGAAGCCTGACATGCCCCGGCTGACCGCAGCCGACCTTGAGGAGGCCCGCCTCCGCACCATCGACGACGTGCTGCCCGGCCCGGCCGACCCGGCGCTGCGGGTGCTGTTCTGCGGCATCAACCCGGGACTCGTCTCGGCTGCCACCGGCCACCACTTCGCACGGCCCGGCAACCGGTTCTGGCCGGTCCTGCACGGCGCCGGGTTCACCCCGAGGCAACTGCGCCCCGCGGAACAGGGGGAGCTGTCCGGGTTCGGGCTCGGCATCACCAACCTCGTCGCCCGGGCCACGGCGCGAGCCGACGAGCTGACCGCCGCCGAGATGATGGCGGGCGGGGTGCGGCTGCGTGAGCTGGTCGAGCAGCTGCGTCCGGGCTGGCTGGCGGTCGTCGGGATCACGGCGTACCGCACGGCGTTCGCCGAGCCCAAGGCCGCCGTCGGTCCGCAGGACCGGCAACTCGGCGACACGCGGGTCTGGGCCCTGCCCAACCCGAGCGGGCTGAACGCACACTGGTCGCTGCCAGCGATGGTGGCGGAGTTCGGCCGGCTCCGAGCAGCCGCCGACGGCTGATCAGCTGTCGAGATCGTGCGCCGCGTCCTCCGCGGGTGGCTCCTCGGCCCCGTCGCTGGCGTCCCGGTCGGCCCATTCCAGCAGCTCGTCCAGGGTGAACACCGCGTCGTCGATGCCCGCATGCAGGTCGCCCAGCTGCGCGAACCGCAGTGGAACGGTGGCGATGGTGAAGTCGCGCGGGTCGGCGTCGTCGGTCTCGCCCCAGCGGATCTGGGTGGACACCACCGCGACGCGCGATCTCGCGGGCGAAGGCGTGCGCGGCCCGCCGGAGGTCGCCGAACCCGTAGTCGGGCGGGATCCGCACGTATCGACCGGCTCGACACCGCGACCAGCCTGGAGCAGCTGGCGCGCTGATCACCCGCCGCTTGCCGGCGCGAACGTCGTGAGCGGTGGTTCCCGGCAAGCCGGGCGACCGCTGCCCTCGGCGGCGGCCCAGCCACCCCGGTTCTGTCGGGGCTGCTCGGTAGCGCCGCCCAACTGATCGATACCTGAGGGGTGCCTGTGAACCAACGACCACCGTCGGGTCGCGCCCGACCCGGCCCGGTGTACGACGACGCGATGAAGATCCTCGCCGACGACGACCTGGGCGCGCTGCTCTCTGTCGTGGGCGTCGAGGGTGCGGCCAAGCGGCTCAACGTGGAGCTGGCGGCGTCGACGACGAAGGTCGACCTGCTCGCCCGGACGCCCGCAGGGATCGTGCATGTCGAGTTCGTCAAGGACCCCGCACCCGATCTGGACCTGCGCATGGTCGACTATCGGGTCCGGCTGCGTCGTGGCCACCGGGTCACGCCGATCAGCCAGTACGTGCTGGTGCTGCGCGACATCGAGGTCGCCGGACACTATTGCGACGTCGACGGGCAGCTGGCCTGCACCTGGACGGTGGTGCGGCTCGACGAGCTCGACCCATCGGTCCTGCTGGCCGAACCCACCACCGCCGCCCTGGCCGCCCTGGCCGGCGGCACCCCCGGCCAGCGAGCCGCCGCGCTCACCCAGGCAGCCAAGCTGATCACGGCCCGCACCGAGCCGGACCGTCGCCTCGTGCTGCTCGACGCCGCCGCCACACTCGCCTCGATCGTCCTTCCCCGGTCTACAATCTCCACAGCGCTCGAGGAGGCCACCATGCCCGTTCTCATCCGTGACACCCCACTCGGCCGTGAGTGGTACGAGGAGGGCCGCGAGGAGGGCCGCCAGGAAGGCCGGCGAGAAGGCCGGCGAGAAGGCCGGCGGGCCGTTGTGCGCCTGACCGCGCTCGTGCTGCGCCGTAGCTTCGGAGATGACGAGCGCCTCGACGCGATCGCCGAGCGCCTCGCCGACCTTCCAGACGAGGAGCGCCTCGACCGGCTCGACACCGCGACCAGCCTGGAGCAGCTGGCGCGCTGATCACCCGCCGCTCGCCTGCGCGAGCGTCGTGATCGGTGCCGGCGGCTGGCGACGGGCTGCGGACTCGCTCAGCCGGCGAGGTCCGCTCCGAACTGCCACAGGCGCACCGAAGCAGGGAGGCGGCGAGGTCGGTCCGGTCGGCGAGCACGAGCAGGTGGTACGGGGTCGGGGCCGCGGTGAACAGGTACAGCGGCGCCTGCAGCGCGAGCGCGACCAGGTAGATGGCGGCCACGGTCGCCCGGGAGCCGCAGTCGGGCAGCCGTCCGGACGGGAACGCGAACCGGCACCGCCGACACCGCACTGACCGTCAAGCCACCGGGTGTGCTGGGCAACGACGCCAACCTCGGCTTCCGACCGGCGCAGGGCGACACCACCGACAACACCTGACCGCCGATGACGTGCCGTGCAGAGCGAGCTGCGGTTGCTTGGTCCGGGCATCATTAACCTGGTTCGTCGAGGTCGGGCGCGTTGTGCCCGACCTCGCGGGCGTCCCGGTCGGCCCATTCCAGCAGCTCGTCGAGCAGGAACACGGCCTCGTCGATGCCGGCGTGCAGGTCGCCCAGCTCGGCGAACCGGCTCGGAACGGTGGCGATGGTGAAGTCGCGTGGGTCGGCGTCGTCGATCTCGTCCCAGCGGATCGGGGTGGAGACCACGGCCTCGGGTACGCCGCGCACCGAGTAGGCGCAGCGGATCGTGTGGTCGCGGGCGTTCTGGTTGTAGTCCACGAAGATCGACGTGGAGTCGCGGTCCTTGCGCCACCACGTCAGGTCGACCAGGGAGCAGCGCCGCCCGACCTCGCGGGCGAAGGCGTGCGCGGCGCGCCGGACGTCGCCGAAGCCGTGCTCGGGTGCGATCCGCACGTACACGTGCAGGCCCTTCCCACCCGAGGTCTTCGGCCAGCCGGTCGCGCCCAGCTCGTCGAGCACCTCGTGGGCGACGTGCGCCACTCGCCGGACGTTGGCATAGGACGCCTGCGGCATCGGGTCGAGGTCGATGCGCCACTCGTCGGGTCGCTCGGTGTCCGCCGCGCGACTGTTCCAGGGATGGAACTCCACGGTGGACATCTGCACAGCCCACACGACATCGGCGGGGTGGGAGACGCAGAGCTCGTCGGCGTGGCGGCCCCAGCGGGGAAACTCGACGCGGACCGTGCGCACCCAGTCCGGGGCCCCGGCGGGCAGCCGCTTCTGGTGCACCTTCTCGCCGGTGACGCCGGTGGGGAAGCGGTGCAGCATGCACGGCCGGTCGCGCAGTGCGCGCACGACGCCGTCGGCGACCGCCAGGTAATAGCGTGCCAGATCCAGCTTGGTCTCCCCGCGAGCCGGGAAGTAGACCCGGTCCGGGCTGCTCAACCGGACGGTGCGGTCACCGACCTCCAGCTCGACGGGGGAGCCACCCATCCGGGCTCAGCGGGGCCAGGGGCGGCGCTTGCGGACCGTGTACCGCACCAACCCGAAAGCCATCAGCGCCGCAGTACCGATCAGCCACAGGCGCGCAGTCTGACTGGGGTCGTTGTCGATCATCATCAGCAGCAGGATCGCGACGGTGGCCCAGCCAGCGATCATCATCCCGCGCGGGAAGCCGCCGTGCCAGCCCCACTCCACCGACGGCTCGTCGTCCGGAGCCACGGCAGGCCGTCGCGCCAGCTCTCGGGATTTCCTCGCCACACGCCCTCCTCGGCCACCGAATGCGGGCCCCATCGTCGCACAACAGCGCGACAGGGATGATGGACGGTGATGAGTATCCGTTCCGTTGTCGTGCTGGGCTCGACGGGCTCCATCGGCACCCAGGCCCTCGACGTCCTCGCGGCCCACCCGGACCGGTTCACCGTCGCGGGCCTGTCGGCGGGCGGCGGCGACGTCGCGCTGCTGGCCCGGCAGGTCCGCGCGCACGGCGTGCGCCGGGTGGCGGTGGCCCGCACCGACGCCGTGCCGGCACTGCGGGCCGCGCTGTCGGAGCTCGGGCTGCCCGACGTCGAGGTGCTGGCCGGGCCGGACGCGGCCACCGAGCTGGCCGCCACGGCGGGCGCGGACACCGTGCTGAACGGGATCACCGGCTCGGTCGGGCTGGGCCCGACGCTGGCCGCACTCGCCTCCGGGGCCACCCTCGCGCTGGCGAACAAGGAGTCCCTGGTCGCGGGCGGTCCGCTGGTCACTAGTGCGGCGGCGCCGGGACAGATCGTGCCGGTCGACTCCGAGCACTCCGCGCTGGCCCAGTGCCTGCGCGGCGGACGCGCCGAGGAGGTGGCGCGGCTCGTCGTCACCGCGTCGGGCGGCCCCTTCCGCGGCCGTCGCCGCGACGAGCTCACCGGCGTCACCGTCGAGCAGGCGCTCGCGCACCCGACCTGGGACATGGGCCCGGTCGTCACCATCAACTCGGCCACGCTGATCAATAAGGGCCTTGAGGTGATCGAGGCGCACCTGCTGTTCGGGCTGCCCTACGACCGGATCGACGTGGTGGTGCACCCACAGTCGATCATCCACTCGATGGTCACGTTCACCGACGGCTCGACTCTCGCCCAGGCCAGCCCCCCGGACATGAAGCTGCCCATCGCCTTGGCGCTGGGATGGCCCGACCGGCTCGCCGGCGCCACCGAGCCCTGCCGCTGGGACCTCGCGCAGAGTTGGACGTTCGAGCCGCTCGACGACGACGCCTTCCCCGGCGTGCGGCTGGCACGCGCCGCCGGCGAGCGGGGCGGGTGCCTGCCCGCCGTGCTCAACGCTGCCAACGAGGAGGTCGTGGCCGCCTTCGTGGCGGGCGCCCTGCCGTTCACCGGCATCACCGATGTGCTGGAACGCACGCTCGGCACCGCCGACGGATGGGCGGCCGATCCGGCTACCGTGGCCGATGTGCTGGCCGCCGAGGACTGGGCCCGGGCCCACGCGCGCGAGCTGGCGGGACGAGCGGGAGTGACCACATGATGACTGTCCTCGGGATCGTGATCTTCTTCGTGGGGATCCTGTTCTCGATCGCCTGGCACGAGCTCGGCCACTTCACCACGGCGAAGTGGTTCGGCATCAAGGTGCCCGAGTTCATGGTCGGGTTCGGGAAGACCGTCTGGTCGCGCAAGGTCGGTGAGACCGAGTTCGGGCTCAAGGCGGTCCCGCTCGGCGGCTACATCCGCATGATCGGGATGATCCCGCCGGCTCCGGGAGAGACGCTGGGCAGCAGCCGCCGGACCGGCCCCTTCCAGGGTCTGATCGACGACGTCCGGCGGCAGTCGGCGGCCGACGTGCTGCCCCAAGACGCCGACCGGCAGTTCTACCTGCGGGCGCCGTGGAAGCGCATCATCGTGATGTTCGCGGGCCCGTTCATGAACCTGATCCTTGCGGTGGCCCTGTTCGCGGTCCTGCTCATGGGCTTCGGCATCGTGCAGGAGACGACGACCGTGAGCGCGGTGAGCAAGTGCGTGGTGCTCGCGACGGCTACCAGCAACGTCTGCCCCCCGGATGCACCGCTCACCCCGGCCGCCGCCGCCGGTTTCCAGCCCGGCGACCGCATCGTCGCCTTCAACGGCCAGCCCCACGACGACTGGGACGAGCTCCGCGCGGACATCCGGGCGGCCTCGGGCACCGTGACGGTGACGGTCGAGCGGGACGGGCAGCTCATCGACCTTCGCCCGACACTGATCACGAACGAGCTCCGGGACATCGACGACCCGGAGAAGATCGTGCAGGGGAGCTTCCTGGGGCTCGGCCCCGTGCAGGAGGTGCAGCAACTGGGTCCGGTCGCCGTCGTCGGGGAGATCGGCGACATCGTGGCCCGCACCGGCCGGGCGATCGCTGCGCTGCCGGAGCGGGTGCCGGGGCTGTTCGGATCGGTGTTCCTCGGCGAGAAGCGCGACGTGTTCGGGCCGGTCGGCATCGTCGGCGCCTCCCGGATCGGCGGGGAGATCCTGTCCCAGGACAGGCCCGTCGGCGAGGAGATCGCCTTCATGCTGAACCTGCTGGCCGCGGTGAACATCTCGCTGTTCCTGTTCAACCTGCTGCCCATCCCGCCGCTGGACGGCGGGCAGATCTTCCCGGCATTCTGGGAGTCGATCAAGCGGCGGATCGCGCGGCTGCGCGGGCGCCCCGACCCGGGGCCGGTCGACGTGGCCAAGCTGATGCCCGTGGCCTACGTGGTGGCGCTGGTGTTCATCGCCTGGAGCGGGCTGCTGTTCGTCGCCGACGTCATCAACCCAGTCCGCCTGTTCTGACCACCCATCGTCACCGACCGCTACCACTGACGGGGTTGGAGAGGTTGTAGGTGTGACGCAGCGGTGCGACGTGTTCGTCTTCTACGCCTATGAAGATCATGCCTGGGTGCAGGTGCTGGTCGAGAACCTGCATCGGGTGGGTCTGGAGGTGTTCTTCGACGTGTACGGCAGACTGCTCGTCATGCGCGACGAGCAGATCCCGCCCCATCACACCGTCGAGGTCCGCTTCGCTAATAGCGACTACGTGAACGTGTGCGAGACCTACGGGGGCGGATGGCAGCTCCTCGGCTGGTGGCAGGATCTCGGCGATCTGCTGGTGCACCGGCCCGGCTGGTACTTCGAGATGGGCAGCGGCCAGCTCCTCTGGAACCTCGGGACCTTCGGTGCCTCGATGCTGAACATCCACGTCGACAAGAACGGCAACTTCCACTGCTTCGACTACGCCGATGACGAGGCCGTCCAGCTACGCACCGTCGGGGAAATCGAGGCCTGGCTAGCTCCTCGCGAGGCGAACGCACGCCAGCCCACGACGCTGCAGGATAACCTCCTCAAGGATTCCGACTGGCGCATCCTGCGCAGCGGCGCCTCCGTGTTCGACGTCCGGATCAGCTGGTCGGACGGCTGGTACTACGCCGATGTGCGAGGGCTGCCCGAGGAGGCCGTCTTCGAGAAGACCGTGAAGGCCGTGATCAAGAGCGCCCGAGCCATGCTCGTCCGAAGCTTCGGCGCACCCGACGACGTCGCTCCGCAGCTCACACTTCGAGTTGCCCTCGACGAGAAGGCCTCGGCCCGCTTCACCAGCGACTGATCAACGGCTTGTAGGGCCTCAGTACGTCGGGACGCCGTGTAGATGAGCAATCTCGCGGCGACCTGGTGCCCAGCAGCGCCTCTGGCCAGCAGCTCGGTCAACCTTCGGGAGGCATTCCCATCCCCGGCGTCGGCCCGGGCGCGCAAACCCTCGACATCACCGCGCTCCACTATCGGAGTCGATGGTGATGACGCACCCGCCACCCCTGACCTGCGAACCTCTGCGGCTCCTCCGAGCAGGCCAGATGCATGCCCTACACAGCGCAGGACACCACCGGAGACACATGCCTCGAACGACAAGACGCCTACATCAAGGTCCACACAGGCTGCTCCGATCACTGGCTGCGGCCCACGACCCACCCGTCTCGCTGCGCCTGCGACCAGTACTCCCGGTGATCTACCGACACGTCGACGACTACATTACCGAGGGCCCGCATGACCACATACTGTACAGTAGATCTTGACTCATGCGCACAATGCTTCGGACTCGACAGGATCGTGAACGAATGTAGGTCTTTACTACCATCACCCCAATCCCTGACCCTTCGCTACGCCGAGGGTCTGTGCTAGTACTACAGGGACACTTGCCTGATCCAGGGCTTCCCGACCTGCGGAGATGCCGCTCTCGCCGACGTCGCGACCAGGGATCTGGCCCTGTAGTACTAGGACGGTTCCGGTGGTCTGGACTGACGCCATCAGGTCATTGAGCAGTGCTTCCGGGATCGATCCGGCACCGAGTCTGGCTCGATCGACGAGCGCAGCCAACGCTCCGGTCTGGGCCGACGTCATTTGCGTCCGGCATGCTGGGTGGCCCAGTGCTTCCCGGGCGGCGAAGGCGTCTGCGGATCGTTCGACCTCTTCGATCAGCTCGACGGACATGAGGTCTGCTTCATCCTGATGGACTCCGGTGGTGAGGTCGACCGCGGTGAGGCCGAGCCGGATACGGAAGAGCGTCGTGGGCCGGTCCGATGACTGCCAGGTGAGTTGGACTGCGGTGAGCATCGCAGCAAGATCTTCGGCGTCCAGTTGTTCAGCCTTGAGGTGTGCATAGCTGCGAAGACACGCCGCCACAGCCTGTTCCCACGGCTGGGTCATGACGCTGGTGTCGATGCGCGTGAGCGCGGAGTCGGTGTTTCCGTCGAGCACACGCGCGATGATTCGCGCTTGGCGGGCTTCGCGCAGCTGTTCTCCGGCGGTGTCGTACTGTTCTGCGTGCGCTGCGGTCTTTCCCCAGTGGCCGGCGGCGGCTAGTACTACAGTGCTAGATCGTTTTTGTTGGTGTCGTCGTTGCAGGTGAGGGCGTTGTCAGCCGGTTCCTGGCGGTGTGGCTGCGCGTGGGCGCCGGTCTAGTGGCGCCTCCGCGGTCGTTCGGGCGCTGCGGATGG
>JBBSQN010000020.1:0-45476 GCA_038257875.1 Mycobacteriales bacterium | reverse complement strand
CGACTAGCCGCGCGTCCCGGGGGTCCTGCCCCAGGGTCGGATTCGCCTCCCCGAGGAGACAACCAGCGCACGAACCCCACTCCGCACCGCCGCCCGACCACCGCGGCCGGCGTGCATCTACCGAATTGGCCAGCAGGATCGTTTATGGTGCCAAACAAAGGTGATCGGTGGTTCCGAGGACGCCTGGTAGTGATGGCCGGATGGCCATAGTCTCTCGGGGTGGATGAGGTCACGCTCCGCGATCTCCGCAATCACGGCGGCGAGATCATGGCACGGGTAGAGCGTGGCGAGGCGCTGACGGTGACCCGTTCGGGAGTGCCGGTGGGGCAGCTGCGTCCGTTGCCTCGTCCACGAGTCACAGCCAGCACGTTGCTCGCGCGGTGGCGCTCGGTCCCGGCCGTGAATGCCGCGGCCTTCCGCGCCGATGTCGACACCGCGCTGGACCCGGCACTGTGACCGCTACAACAGTCGGTCTGCTGGACACCAGCACCATCATCAAACTGCCACGGATCGTCGACCCGGCCGCGCCGCCCGACATGCCGTTGACCTCGACGACCTCGTTAACGACGATGCCTCAGCACGCCAGGAAAGGGTGGCTGCGATGAACGACCAGGACGCCTACGAGGTCGTCGTCACCCGCGAGGACACGTACTGGCTCGCCGACATCCCGGAGCTCGAGGGCGCCCACACCTACGCCAGGACGCTGACCGGACTCGATCGCGCGGTACGGGAGGTGATCGTCCTCGCCGCCGACCGCCACGACGACGATATGCCGCTACTGCGGTTGGACTACCACTACCGCACCGGAACCCGGCCCCGCGTGAGCGGTTCGCCCAGCAGACCTCGCACGGCGGTGCCACGATCGATGTCACCGACGTCGCCGAGGTGATCGACCTGATCGAGGGTCCGGACACCCGGTGATCGTGGACGCGAACATCCTGCTCACGGACTGCGCCCGCTTCGACGGGCTGCGCTGGACGAACTCCCTGAAGTCCTGAGCTGCTCGTCAACTCATCGCTCGAAGATCTGTTTCCAGGCCTCGCGGCTGGTCAGCTCCGGCTGGGCCTCGCGGTAGCGCCGCCGCAGCGTCGGCCAGGCCTTCGCGATCTCGCGGTGCTGGGTGATCGCTCGGCGCAGCATCGCGCGGAACAGCTTCGGGTCGCGGCGGCGGAACGTCACCCCGCGCCCATCGGGGGTGGCGACCGTGGCGGAGTCCAGCCGGGACAGCACGAACCACTGTGCCTGTCGCGACGGGACGTTGCGCTGCGGCACCACCCGGTGGGCGGGGTCCGGCGCGCGGAGGTTGTGCAGCACGCTGCGGGCCAGGCCGGTGGCGACCGCGACCTTGCCGGTCGGCTGCTCGGGGAACACCTGCGCCGCGAGCGCGTCGAGGTCCGAGGCCGGCACCTGGGTGGCCGAGTCGAGCGGGCGGCCGTCGTCGTACTCCGCCCGCATGGCCCGGATCTCCCCCAGCACCGTCGGCAGCTTCGGGAACAGCATCTCGGGCCCGGCGAGGAAGTCGCGCAGCGCCATCTCCTGCAGCGCCACCGCCGAGTACTCCATCAACAGCAGGTGCCGCAGCGTGCGCTTGATGGTGTCGCGCAGCAGCGCCTTCGGGCTGTCCGGCCCGTGCAGCGCGGCCGCGACGAACCGGTTGCGGTAGTGGAAGTAGGCCTGCCAGTCGCTGGTGTCGTCCTTCTCCAGGAACGACATGTGCCAGATCGCGATGCCCGGAACGGTGGCCGTGCGGTAGCCGCGCGAGCGGGCGCGCAGGCCGTACTCGGCGTCGTCCCACTTGATGAACAGCGGCAGCGGCAGCCCGAGGTCCTCGGCGACTGCACGCGGGATCAGGCACATCCACCAGGCGTTGTAGTCGACGTCGGTGCGCCGGTGCAGCCACGGGGTCTGGCGCAGCGTGCGGTCGGCGAGATCGTGGTGCGGCTCGGTGCCCGGGGCGTTGCGCCACAGAAACGTGTTGCGGTCCACGACCTCGCCCATCGTGGACAGCTGCGAGCGGGCCTGCAGCGACAGCATCTGCCCGCCCACGAGCATCGGCTCGCGCGCGAACCGGGAGAAGGCGACCGCGCGCAGGATCGAGTCGGGCTCGAGCAGGATGTCGTCGTCCATGAACAGGATCTGCTCGCAGTCGGTGCTGCCCAGCGCCTCGTACATGACCCGCGCGTAGCCGCCGGAACCGCCGAGGTTCGGCTGGTCGATGATCCGCAACCGGTCGCCGAGCACGGCCGCGGCGGCCGCGAAACCGGGCTCGTCGCGGACCTTCCGCGTGCCCTGGTCTGGCAGGATCACCCCGACGACGCTGTCGAGCACGAGCGGGTCGGAGCCGATCGCGGTGAGGGTGGCGACGCAGTCGGCGGGGCGGTTGAACGTGGGCATCCCGATGGTGACCCCGGCCCGGCCGGTGCCCTCTGCAGCCGCGTACCAGCCGCCGGCGTGCAGCATCAGCTCGCCGGCGTCGGTGGTGAGGTCGAACCAGTACCAGCCGCCGTCCTCGAACGGACGGAGGTCGAGCTCCAGGTCGAGACGGTGCCGGCCCGGCCCGTCGACGACCTCACCGCGTTCGAAGATGTGCGAGCCGTCGGCCTTCGTCCGGTAGACGTCGACGCGGCCCGCGCCCTCCAGCTCCAGGCGCAGGCAGACTTCGGTGAGCGCGCTCCAGCGCCGCCAGTAGCTCGCCGCGAACGCGTTGAAGTACGCACCGAAGGACACCTCGCTCTGCTCCCGCACGACCGCGGAGGTACGCGACGTCGCGTACAGCCGCCGTGCCCCGCTCGCCGAGCCCGAGACGGTGACGACCTTCGCATCCGGGACGTCGGAGACGGACGGCACGGTGGCGAGCTGGATACCCGTGCGCTCGTCCACGTAGAGCGAACGGACGCTCATCGGGTCCCCGGAGCGCGGCAGGATCACGCGTTGCAGGAGGCTGCCCGCCGCGGCGGGGTCCACCGGGGCGGGCACGGGCTTGTCGACGGTCTGGCTCATCAGGTGGGGTTCAGTCCTCGCTGGCATCGGTGCCGGCCAGGGCGCGGCCGGCGGTGAAGTAGGGGGCGATGCGGTTGTCGAACATCGTGAGCGCAGCCCCGATCGCCATGTGCATGTCGAGGTACTTGTAGGTGCCCAGCCGCCCGCCGAACAACACGTTGGCGTTCGCGGTCTCCGCGCGCGCCAGCTCGCGGTAGCGCGCCAGCTTCGCGCGGTCCTCGGGGGTCCCCACCGGGTAGTACGGCTCGTCCCCCCGCTCGGCGAAGCGCGAGTACTCGCGCACGATCACGGTCTTATCGGTCGGGTAGGCGCGCTCGGGGTGGAAGTGCCGGAACTCGTGGATCCGGGTGAACGGCACCTCCTCGTCGTTGTAGTTCATCACCGAGGTGCCCTGGAAGTCACCGCAGTCGGTCAGCACCTCCTGCTCGAAGTCCAGCGTCCGCCAGGACAGCTCGCCCGCGCAGTGGTCGAAGTAGCGGTCCAGCGGGCCGGTGTAGACCGTCGGCGTGCCAGCCGGGATCTCGGGGCGCACGTCGAAGTAGTCGACGTCCAGGCGCACCTCGATGTTGGGATGGTGGGCCATCTTCTGCAGCCAGGCCGTGTAGCCGTGCACCGGCAGGCCCTCGTAGGTGTCGTTGAAGTAGCGGTTGTCGAACGTGTAGCGCACCGGGAGCCGGGCGATGATCGACGGATCGAGCTTGGTGGGGTCGGTCTGCCACTGCTTGGCCGTGTAGCCGCGGACGAAGGCCTCGTAGAGCGGACGCCCGACCAGCGAGATCGCCTTCTCCTCGAGGTTCTGCGCGTCCTTGGTGTCGATCTCACCGGCCTGCTCGGCGATCAGCGCGCGGGCCTGCGCCGGGGTGTGCGAGCGTCCGAAGAACTGGTTGATCAACGCCAGGTTCATCGGGAACGCGTAGACCTGGTCACCGACACGGGCGAAGACGCGATGCTGGTAGCCGGTGAACGCGGTGAACCGGTTGACGTAGGCCCACACCCGCTCGTTGGAGGTGTGGAACAGGTGCGCGCCGTAGCGGTGGATCTCGATACCGGTCTGCGGCTCGGCCTCGGAGTAGGCGTTGCCGCCGAGATGCGAGCGGCGATCGAGCACCAGCACGCGCTTGTCCAGCTCGGCCGCGGCGCGTTCGGCGACAGTCAGCCCGAAGAAGCCCGAGCCGACCACGACAAGGTCGAATCCTGCGTACGTCACGACTGCCGAGGGTAGCGACGTGCCGCGCGTCCCGTGCACGGCCTGCCGTCACAGCCCTCTACCCTGGGACTCGATGCACACCGAACCGGACACGGTCCCGCTCGGGCAGCCCACCCTGTACCGGTGCGTTCACGACAGCACCTCCCGCACCGCGCCGGCGATCCGCTCGACGTCGCCGGCACCCAGGCTCGCGTGGACCGGCAGCGAGAGGCACTGGGCGGCGACCCGCGTCGCAACCGGCGTCTGGGCCGCAACGACCTGGGGGTGGGAGGTGTAGCAGGGGTAGTCGAACGCCAGCTTCGGGTAGTAGACGCCGCTGCCCACCCCGCGCTCGGCGAGGCCGGCACCGAGCTCGTCGCGGTCCACGCGCGCCGGCGCCGTCACCAGAACCGTGTACTGGTGCCACACGTGCTCTCGACCGGGCAGGACCGCAGGCAGGACGAGCCCGGGCAGGTCCGCCAGCAGCGCGGTCAACCGCTCGGCGTTGCGCCGCCGCCGCACGACCTGCTCGGGGTAGCCCGCGAGCTGGGGCAGGCCGACGGCCGCAGCGAGGTCGGTCATCCGGTAGTTGTGCCCGACCAGCTCGTACTGGTAACGCGCGCGCATGCCCTGGTTGCGCAGGACGCGCAGCCGGTCGGCCAGCTGATCGTCCCGGGTGGTGATCATCCCACCCTCGCCGGTCGTGAGGTTCTTGGTCGCGTAGAACGAGAAGCACCCGACGCCGAAACTGCCGGCGGCCCTGCCGCGGTACCGCGCGCCGTGGGCCTGTGCGGCGTCCTCCACGAGGTGCAGGCCGCGCTCGGCCACCAGCTGCGAGAGCGGGTCCATGTCGGCCGTCTGCCCGAACAGGTGCACCGGCATGAGCACGCGGGCGCGATCGGTGAGCGCCTCGGCGACCGCACCCGGATCCAGCGCGAAGTCCTCGGACCGGATATCGGCGAAGCGCACGCGGGCCCCCATGGCGAGGACGGCGTTCACCGTGGCGATGAAGGTGAACGGCGACGTGAGCACCTCGTCGTCCGGACCGATCTCGAGCCCGCACAGCGCCGCGGTCAGGGCGGTACTGCCGTTGTTCACCGCGATCGCATGCGGCACACCTGAGAGCTCGGCGAACGCCCGCTCGAACTCGGCGACCTTCGCTCCCTGCGTGATCTGTCCCGAACGCAGCACGTCGAGAACCGACTGCTCCACGTCGGGACCAAACCGGACCGTCGAGATGGGGATCACACGACTCCCTAGATAGATCTTTATCCGCACGACATGGCAACGTAACGCTGCGAGACGTCGCCAGCCGCGCCTACGCGCTCCTGACGAGGGCGGCGCCGAGCTGGCGCGTCGAGGCGACCTACGCGTAGACGGCAAAGGTGAGCGTGCCGATCCACGCCAGCGCCAGCACCTGCAGTACCCAGTCGGCGAGGGCGATCTCCTCGGGCTCGCCGCCGTTGCCCCCGTCGACGTCCACCGCGTACCGCAGCACAGCGATCACGAACGGGACGATCGAGATCACCGACCACACCGTGTTGTGCTGTGCCTCGCGGATCTCGAACGCCCACAGGCAGTACGTCATGATCAG
Source organism: Mycobacteriales bacterium (assembly GCA_038257875.1). GTDB lineage: Bacteria > Actinomycetota > Actinomycetes > Mycobacteriales > Pseudonocardiaceae > Pseudonocardia. The sequence continues at coordinate 39,696 of JBBSQN010000020.1, read as the reverse complement.
TACGGTGGCCGACAGCGCCCACACGAACCGCAGGTAGGACGCCGAGTAGCGCTCCAGCGCCTTGCGGATCTTGGCGCCGGTGCGCTCGGCCAGCATCAGCTCCGCGTACCGCTTGCCCGCCACCATGAACAGCGAGCCGAAACCGGCCGACAGCAGGAACCACTGCGACAGCGGGATGTCGGTGGCCGCACCGCCGGCGATCGCCCGCAGCAGGAACCCCGACGCGACGATGCAGATGTCGAGCACCGGCTGGTGCTTGAGCCAGAAGCAGTACGCCAGCTGCACGGCGACGTAGGCGGCCAGCACGATGAGCAGCGCCACGCCGGCCAGCAGGCTCACCGCCAGTGCGCCGGCCAGCAGCAGCACGGCCACCACCAGCGCCAGCCGCGGCGACACGATCCCGGCGGCGATCGGCCGGTGACGCTTGGTCGGGTGCGCGCGGTCGGCCGCCACGTCCGTCGCGTCGTTGACCAGGTAGATGCCCGACGCGGCCAGCGAGAAGGCGATGAACGCCAGCACGAGGTCGCGCGCGATGCCGCCAGCGAACAGGTCACCAGCGGCGAACGGCGCCGCCAGCACCAGGACGTTCTTCACCCACTGCCGCGGTCGCATCGTCCGCAGCACACCGCGCAGCACGCGCACGGGGGTGCGCGCTGGAACGACCTGCTGGGCCGGGACGTCGGTGCTGGTCATCGGTCTCCCGTCCGGGAAGCTGCCCAGCCGCGGCGCGCGGCGAGCGCCACCGCGGCGCCCAGCGCGGAGCCGGCGACCACGTCGCTGGGGAAGTGCACGCCGAGCACCAACCGCGACAGCGCCATCGGCGGCACCAGGGCCGCCACGAGCGGCCGGCGCAGGAGGCTACCGAACGCGACGGCGGCAGCCGTGGTGGACGTGGCGTGCGCGGACGGGAAGCTCAGCCGGCTGGGAGTGCCGGCGAGCACCCGCACCCGCGGGTCGTCGGGCCGGGGCCGGCGCACGACCCGCTTCACCCCGATCGACGCGCCGTGAGCCGCCGCCACAGCCACGGTGGCGGCGAGCCAGTCGCGGCGGCGGCGCCGGTCGGCCAGCGCTCCTGCGGCCCCGATCGCAAGCCAGCCCGCGGCGTGCTCGCCGAACAGCGACATCGCGCGCGCAGCCGCCACCACCACAGGCCGGCCGAGCACCCGCTGCACGGCTGCCACGGCCGCGACCTCGACGCCCGGGGACGTCGGGCCGGGGGGGTCGAGGAGCTCGGCCACGGGTGCGGGACCTCCAGGTCGTGCTGCGGGCGCATGCCCACGGCCGATTGGTTGCGCTGACGCGCTCTGATGCTACGGGTGGTCACCGGCCGCTCCCGACGCGGTGGCGCCGGACCGCGGTGCCGGTCAGAACCAGCGTTCGAGGACCAGTGCCAGGCCGTCGTCGCTGTTGCTCGCCGTGACCTCGTCGGCCGTCTCCAGCAGCGCCGGGTGAGCGTTGCCCATCGCCACCCCGTGCCCGGCCCAGCGCAGCATCTCCAGGTCGTTGGGCATGTCACCGAACGCGACGACGTCGACCGCGGCCACCCCGAGCCGGTCGGCCACCGCGGCGAGCCCGGTGGCCTTGGTGACCCGCAGCGGGGAGACCTCGACGAGCCCTCGCGGGTGCGAGAACGTGAGGTTGGCGACGTGGCCAAGCACCGGGGCCAGCGCAGCGACCATCGCGTCGCTGCTCAGCCCGGGACAGCGGATGAGCAGCTTGATCGCCGAGCGGGTGAGCAGCTCGGCGCGAGGCACCGCGCTGTTGTCGGCGCCGGGCCAGGCATGCCGGTAGTCCGGCTCCGCGACGAACTGCGCGCCCGTGCCGTCGAGCGCCCCGGTGCCGACCCGCTCGGCCGCCAGCCAACAGCCGGGCAGCACGTCCGTGGCGACGGCGGCGAGGTGCGCGAGCGTGGGCGGGTCGAGCGTGCGCGACCAGAGCACCCGGTCGTCCACGGCGTCGTAGAGCACGCCGCCGTTTGCGCACACCGCGAACCGCACCGCGTCCAGCTGCGCGAGGACCCGCGGGATCCAGCGCGGTGGCCGGCCGGTGACGAGCACGAACCCGACACCGGCCGCCACCATCCTGCCGATCACCGCGGCCGCACGCGGGGCGACGCGCTCGTCGGGATCGAGCAGCGTGCCGTCCACGTCCGTGGCGACCAGCCGGGGAGCCCGCATCCCGTCCAGCCTACGGACGCAGCAAGGCAACCCGTCACACCCGGATGATCTCGAGCCCCCCGACCCCCGCAACGGGTCGGAAGTCGTCGTCCTGGGTGACCACGGGGAGGCCTCGGGACGCCGCGCTGGCCGCGATCCACAGATCGTTGACGTTCAACCGGCGACCGGACTCCGCAAGATGCACGCGCATCCGCGCCCACGTCAAGGCCACGAGCTCGTCGATGCCGATCAGCTCGATATCGGTCACCGCATCGAGGGTCGCCATCCGCCGCGCCCGCGTGTCGACGTCGGCGGCGATGAGAACTCCCGCCTGCAGCTCGGCCACCGTCACCACCGATACGGCCGCCTCGTCAGGGATCAGCTTCTCGTCAATCCGACGTCCGCTCTCGGCCGCGATGAACACACTCGTGTCCAGCAGGCCTCTCACGGGATCGGCCCGATGTCGTCGGTGGTGTCCCCCGCGAGGCGGGCAAGATCGGCCCGCAGGCCCGGATCGGCCTGGGCCCGGCGCAGTCGGGCGACGAGCTCGTCACGGCGGATCCAGGCCCGTCCCGTCCGCTGCACCGGCACCAGCTCGGCCACCGGTCGGCCGTTGACAGTCACCGTCATCCGCTCCCCGGCCTGCACACGCCGCAGCACCCCGGCGGTGTCGTTGCGCAGCTCACGGGACGCGATCTCGCCACTCATGCGACAATTGTAGGACATTTCCTACAAGTCCTACCGGCCGTGTCGCTGCGAACGTCCTGGCACCGTCGCCGTCCCCACACTGAGACCCCTCGGCTGCCCGCACCGGCCGTTCACAGGTGCAACCGTGCCCAGAGCGGGGGGAACTCTGACGTTCGCAGCACACCGACGACCGATGGTCGCTTAGGACGCGCACCGAGGCCGAACGTGGCCGCAGATAACGGCATGATGACGACCGACATGGACCGACTCGACATCGCGCCCGGCCGCCCCCCCGCGCGCAACGCCGGCAGAGCGCGCACCCGTACCCACACCGCAGGCCCCAGCTCACCCCGACGTGCTGGCCGCCACGGGGCTCCCCGTCCTCCGCGCCGGGCTGGGACCAGCCACATCCCCACCTCTGCCCCTGTGCGTCGTTCCCCTGTGCCGCGATCCGGTCGCCGTGTCGTCGTGAGCGTCCTCGTCGGCGCCCTGGCGATGTTCGGGATCGCCACGCTGGACACGTTCGCCGGAGCCACCGTGCCCGTCCTCGGGTCGTTCGCCGCGCTGCCGGCGGCGGCCGACGCCGAGCCGGAGGTCGTGGAGGTGCCCGCACCACCCGCCACGCCCGGCACCTGCTTGAACTGGACCCGTCCCGACGCCGCCGACAGCACCGTCGTGGACTGCTCGCAGCCACACCTGTTCGAGCAGGCGGGCTCGGTGACCCTCACCGATCAGGTTGAGCTCCCCGACGACCGGCAGTGGCAACAGCTCGTCAACGAGCGGTGCACACCCATCGCGCGCGAGTACCTGGGCAACAGCCTCGACCCCGACGGCCGCTTCCGGGTGGGAGCGCTCAAGCCGTCACCGGCGAAGTGGGCCGAGGGTGACCGGGAGCTGCGCTGCGGGCTGCAGAGCGCTTCCCGCTCCGGTGCGCTGTACCCGGCGGCCGGGCGAGTCGCCGAGAGCGACCAGTCAGCGGTCTACGAGCCGGGTACCTGCCTGGCCATCGACGGCCGCACGATCGGCGACCCGGTGGACTGCAACGGGCCGCACGCCGTCGAGACGGTCGGCATCGTCGACCTCACCGAGCGGTTCCCCGACGAGTTCCCGCAGGTCGCCGACCAGGACGCGTACCTGCAGCCGGAGTGCGGGCGGATCGCCACCGAGTACGCGGGCGGGGCCGAGGTGATCGAGGCCAAGAAACTGACCGTGTACTGGGACAACCTCAACGAGGAGTCCTGGAGCTCGGGTACCCGCAAGGTCAACTGCAACCTGGCCGCGCTGCTGCCCGACCGCAGCGGCTTCGCGCCCGTCACCGGTCCGGCCCGAGGCGATGTGGTGGTGGGTGAGACACCCGCGCCGCCGGCGTCGGACACCCCGGGACCCGGCATCCCGGCACCGATCAGCACCGCGCCCACGGTGCCGACCGACGGATCCACCCCGGACCTGCCCGGAGTGCCGCCTGCCGAGAACCCACCTGCCGGTAACCCGCCCGCGGATCGTCCCGGACCCGTCCCACCCATCGACCCGCTGTTGCCGGAGCTGCCTTCCCTGCCCGGCCGGGAGGGGTGAGGCTCGGCCCGGCATGCAGATGACCCGGCGGCACTTCGAGGAGCTCGTCGCGGACGCCCTGGACACCATCCCACCCGAGCTGACTGTCGAGATGGACAACGTCGCGGTGCTGGTGGCCGACCGCAACGACGAGGATCCCGAGCTGCTCGGGATCTACGAAGGCGTGGCGCTGACCGAGCGCACCACCTCCTACGGGGGTGTGCTGCCCGACCGGATCACGATCTACCAGGACGCGATCCTGGCGGTCTGTGCCGACACCGACGAGGTCGTGCGCGAGGTGGCGATCACGGTGGTGCACGAGATCGCGCACCACTTCGGTATCGACGAGCAGCGGCTGCACGAGCTGGGCTGGGGCTGAGCCCGCCGCGTCAACCGGTCTGGCCGTGCCGGGCGAGCACTAGCCGCCGCGGGCTCATGCCGTGCTTCCGGCCCGCAAGCCGTCCACCCAGGCCTGCGCTGCGGCGAAGCCTGCGGCGTCCGCGCCGCCCAGCGGGACGACGGGGGCGCCGGCACCCGGTGCGCCGTTCCCGGTGCCGCCGCCGGCACGCGGGTAGGAGCCCAGGAACCGGACGCGATCGCAGCGCCGGTGCAGCGCGGCGAGCGCCTCGCCCATGGCCGGCTCGGCGACGTGGCCGGTGCAGTCGAGGTGGAACCAGTACTCGGCGTGCCGGTCGGTGATCGGACGCGACTCGATGCGCGTCAGGTCGATGCCCCGCACGGCGAGCTCGGTGAGCAGGCCCAGCAGTGCGCCCGGCCGGTTCTGCGTAGTCGCGGCCAGCGTGGTGCGGTCGCGCCCGGTCGGTGCGGGCGGTGGGCCGGGCGGGGCGAGGAGCGCGAAGCGGGTGACCGCGCCGGGGTTGTCGGCGACGTCGTCGGCCAGCGTCACCAACCCGAACTGCCCGGCGGCCAGCGGTGCCGCGACGGCGGCGTCGAGCTCCCCGCGAGCCACCTGGGCCGCGGCCTCGGAGGTGGAGGTGGACAGCAGCACCTGGGCGTCCGGCAGATGGGCAGCCAGCCAGCCGCGGGTCTGGGCGATCCCGTGCGTATGCGAGGCGACCGTGCGGACGTCCGCAGCACGCGTCCCCGGCCGGACCATGACGGCGAACCGGACCGCGACCAGCGCCTCCCGGACGATCACCAGCGGCGGGTCGGCGACCAGTCCGTCCAACACCGCGGGTACGGCGCCCTCGACGGTGTTCTCGATGGGAACGCAGCCGGCGTCCACGGAGCCGTCCCGGACGGCCGCGAGCACGGCCGGGCTGCCGGCACAGGGCACGAACTCAGCACCGGACGCCTCGGGCAGCGACCGCAGCGCCTGCTCGGTGAACGTGGCATACGGTCCCAGAAACGCAAGTCGAGGCACAGAACACGACCCTAACCACCCCGCGAGTCGGTACGAGTTGGCGGGCGAGTCGGTACACATCGGCGGGTGAGTCGGTACAGGTTGGCGGGCGCTCAGGCGAGCAGGCCCAGACCCGCCAGCTGCGCGACGGGCATCGGCTCCGGGTCGGCCCCACAGCGTGACAGCAGCCCGCGCACGCCCGTGACCGCCCGCTCGGACAGCGCCTCGATCTCCGAGGCCAGCGCCGGACCGTCGGTGCTCTCCAGCGCCCCGTGCACGTCACTGTCGGTCAGTGCACGGGAGACGGCGACGAGGAGGTTGAGGATCCCGTACGGGGCGGGGATCGCGCCGTCACCGGCGCGGACGACTTCACGCAGCCCGAGCGTCGTGAAACCACGTCCCGCTTCGACGACGACCCGCAGGAACTCCGTGACGTCGACCACCGAGGGCACATCGGAGACCCGGGGACCACCGCAGCGCAGCCTGGGCGCACAGCCGTGGTCGGCCACCCGGCGCACGGCGTTCAACCAGGCCGCGGTGCCGTCCGGGTCGACGCCCTGTGGGCGCCGAGGTTCGACGACCGCCACGACGTTCTCCGGCACGAACTCGGCCACGCGCTCCAGCCAGACAGCGTCCACATCCGGCGGCGCCGCCGTCTCGACGGTGCGCGGTGTGAGCAGGCTCGACCGGGAGAACACGGTGGACAGCGCCTTGGGGACCGCACCGAGGCCAGTGTCCACGACCAGCGACACGTCGACCGGGCGGGACAGGACTGACCGCGCCAGCTCGGAGACCAGCGGGGACAGCCGCGAGACGGGGCAGACGAGCTGCCCCACGAGCCCGCCGTAGCGTCCCTCCCGAGCGCTGAGGTATCGCGAGACCACGACGCCGATGCCCGGGGCGGCGGCCTGCGGCTGCAGCAGGCTGGTGTCGTCGACCAGCCGGGCGAACAGCGGAGGGATGGCCCAGGGGTTCGCGCCAGCCGCCGTCGTCACAGTCCCTGACGCTAACGGGTGGCCTCGGGCGAGGCTACGACGGGCCCGCTAACGCTGTGCTGATGCGTGCGACGATCGCCATGGCCCGGTGCCGGCCCGGCGCAGTCGAGATGGCGAAACTGGTAATCAGCTGACCGGCGTACGCCCGGCACGCACCCGCCGGGTCACCCTGCGCTCGGCGACGAAGGACGCGACCGGGACGGTGCCGGCGAGCAGGATGAGCAGGGCGTCGAGTGGCTTCCACCGGCACCGCTCGGCCAGCAGCAGCGTAGTCACGATATAAATCATGTAAAGGAATCCGTGTGTCATGCCGACCACCGCAACGAGCTGTGGCTGGCCGAAGAAGTACTTGAGCGGCATCGCCACCAGCACGAGGACCAGCAGCCCCACACCGGTGACCCAGGCGGCTATACGGTAGTTGCGTAGAGCAGTCGCGATCGACACGGACGCGCCCTTCAGTCGTGGGGGTGCCGGGCGGCCAGCTCGGCGAGCATCCGGTTGTAGGCGGCCAGCTCGGGTTCGTCCACGTCGGTGACGGCCGGGGCCGCCGATGCGGGCCGCGGTCCGAACGGGGACGGCCCCGCTGCGGTGCCGGCCGGGCGGAGCTCGGCAACGCGGGGCGCAGGGAGCTCGGGGGAAGCACCCGGTGCGGCGCCGACGACACCCCTCAGCCTGGCCGCCTCCATCCGGAGCATCCGCCACCACATCACACCGAAGAAGACGGCGAAGACCGGCCACTGCAGGCCGTACCCGACGTTTAACGCGCTGCCCATCGACGATCCGGCGCGTTGCCACTGCCAGGCCGCCAGCCAGCCGCAGGTGGCCATCGCGCCGAGGGTGAGCACGTGCCACAGGATCCATCGGGGAGAGAGGACCAGCTGTCGCACACGGCCCAGACTACGCCGCCGGGTAGCGTCGGTTGCCGTGTCCCGGCCTCACACGACCACCGTCCGGGCCTGGCTGTCACCGCCGCCGCCCGTAGTCGCGACGATCACCGATCCGCGGACCCGTCGGCTCGTCGGCACCGAGGTGCTGGTCGTCCTCGTGGTCACGGTCGGGCTGTCGGCACTGCGCAGCGCACTGAGCCTGCTCGACGCGGTGCTGAAGCCCGTGCCGCTGAGCGAGCAGCAGGTGGCGCTGAACGCCCCCGCGGCGCGGGCCGATCTCGTCGACCTCGCGATGCAGCTCACTCGCGTGCTGCAGCTCGTCGGCTGGGGGGCGCTGGGCGCCTACCTGCTGGTTCGCGCCGGGATCGCCCTGCGCGAGGTCGGATTGGACCGCCGCCACCCCGGCCGGGACGCGCTCGGCGCCGCCGGGTTAGCCGCACTCATCGGGATACCCGGGCTGGGCCTGTACCTGGTGGCGCGGGCGATCGGCGTCAACGTGACGATCGCCCCGTCGACGCTCGACGACACGTGGTGGCGGCTGCCGGTGCTGATCGCCTCCGCTGCGGCAAACAGCTGGGCCGAGGAGGTGGTGATGGTCGGCTACCTGCTCACCCGGCTGCGCCAGCTCGGGTGGTCGGAGAACCGCTCGCTCCTGACACAGGCGCTGCTGCGCGGGAGCTATCACCTCTACCAGGGCCTCGGCGGGTTCGTCGGGAACATCGCGATGGGGTGCGTGTTCGGCCGGGTGTGGCAGCGGACCAATCGGCTATGGATGCTGGTCGGCGCACACTCCTTGATCGACATCGTCGCGTTCGGCGGCTACGCCCTCCTCGCGGGCACAGTGCCCTGGCTGCCGTGACGAGGCCTGTGCGCGGAAACCGTCGCCAGAGCGACGGTTTCCGCGCACAAGGCCGCCGCACGGCATATTCGGGCGGAGCACACGAAGTACTCATATTCTTACTCTCCGTAACCATTGTCAAGTGCTGAATCGCCTGGAAGGGTCCACCATGACTCACCCGACACTGCCCACAGCATTCCGTTAATCCTCCGATGGTAGTAACTGGCGAGTTGGCTGGCCCGTCCACTTTGTTCACCTCGAGGAGGCTGCATCCGTGTCACCGACACCTGCCCCGGTGCTCATCGTCGGCGGTGGCCCGACCGGGACGACCCTGGCCATCGAGCTGATGCGTCGTGGCGTGCCGTGCCGGGTGCTAGACAGCGCCGACGGCCCGGTTCACACCTCACGTTCCTTCACTCTCCATGCCCGCACCCTGGAGCTGTTCGAGATGGCGAACCTCGCGGATCGATTCCTTGAGCGTGGCCTACCGAGCGTCTCGATGGACTATCATTTCCAGGGCATCGACGAGCCGGCCCGCCTCGATTTCTCTCAACTGGACAGTCGGTATCCGTACACCCTCATCATCAATCAGAATATTACCGAGCGGACGCTGCGCGAGCATCTGGCGGAACTTGGCACCCCGGTGGAATGGAGCACCGAGCTCCGATCGATCTCTCCGGAAAGCGACGGCTCGGTGACCGCCACCCTGGTCCACCACCCCTCGGGTCGGTCTGAAGCCGTGCCCACCGATTGGCTGGTAGGGTGTGACGGCGTACAGAGTACGGTTCGTTCCCAACTCGACATCCCCTACGAGGGCGACGAGTACGAGGGAATGCGACTCCGAATGCTGGACGTACCGCTGGACGGCTTTTCCATGGGCGACGACAGGATTCACTACTTCGTCTCCGAGGAGCGACTGTTACTGATCACGAAGCTGCCGGGTGCGAACTATCGGGTCCTGATCAGCGACATGCAGGGAAATCCACCGACGGAAACAGTCCGTACCGCGTTCCAGAACGCCGTCGATATCCATTTCCAGGGAAAGGTGACACTTGGCGAGCCCGAATGGGCTACGTCGTTCCGCAGCTGGCGGCGGGTGACGCCCGCCTACCGACATGGCCGCGTATTTCTCGCGGGAGACGCAGCGCATTGCCACTCCCCGGCTGGCGGGCAGGGAATGAATGCTTGCATCCAGGACGCGTTCAATCTCGGCTGGAAGCTCGCGATGGTGGTGCGCACCGAGGCACACGAGTCGCTGCTCGACTCCTACGAGCCGGAGCGCCGCCCGATAGCCCAGCAGGTCATCGAAGGGACCGACGCGCTGCATGCGATCATCATGGCCCATGGCATCTCTATTCCCGATCGTATCAAGTTGAGTCGGGAGCCAGGTTTCACTCAGGAGGCGATTGGCAAGATCTCCGGGCTGGACTACAACTACCGCAGCGCCATGGGCGTTCCCGTGGAGGACGCAATCGGAGCGGGCGTCGTCGCGGGCGATCGAGCGCCAGACGTCCCGATCGCGGACGGCCGGCGGCTGCACGAGCTGCTACGCCACCCGGGCTATACGCTCCTGCTCCTACCCAAGGATGATCCGGGACCTGAACTCGACACACTCGCGGGCGAGGTCGCGCAGCGGTATGGCGCAACGGTCCGAGTCGAGCTCATCACAGGTGACGACCGATCCCTGGACCGCTACGCGCCAGCCGGGGGCGATGCGTTCTGTCTCGTGCGTCCGGACGGCTACGTCCGGCTGTGCGCCCGGATCTCCGACCGGGACACCCTGCTGGCCGTGCTCGGTGCCGACTTGCGGCGCGAACCGTGCACCTCATGATCAAAGGCATCCGGGGGGGTGGCTCAGGGGGTGGACGCGTCGAGAATCGGGATCAACTGTTCCTCCTCGTAGGTGAGGTAGCTTTCAAGATCGTCAATGAGCTGCTCAGCGTCGAGGAGCACCCGTAGCGGATCCGCACCCTCGGTGGAGATCACCTTCTGCAGGTCATCAAGGAGGGCCGCTATCTTCTGGTGTTCCTGGCGCAGCCGGTCCAAGGTGGGAGCGAGTTCTGGATGGTGCTCAGCGAGGAACGGGAACATGCCGGTGTCCTCACCGGTGTGGTGGTGATGCAGCCCTTGACAGACAGTCAGGCAGTTCACCCGCAGCTGGATGCCCAGTCCGGGGCCCGACTTTGCGATCTCCTTGCGGATCAGGGTGAGCTCCCGCCGGAACGCGTCGTGGATCAGCTTGAGGGCTGCACCCCCCGACGCCGCGTTCAGGTTCGACGGTCCACCCGCGACTTCCTGGAGGGCGACCACTGGGATGACGCGCGCCGTCTTGACCTGGTAGTCGGCCCACCCTGGATCGGCCTCCACCGCGCGGGTGAAGACGCGGTCGCGTTCGGCACCCTCCAGGACGACGGCCTGCGCATCGTAGGTGAAAGTACTGTCTTCGACCGTGACGCGAGGATTGGCCACCAGGAGGATTGGCCACCAGGTTGTGGAACCAGGCCGGATGGTTCGGCGCGCCACCGGCCGAGGCGATGACCAGGATTCGTTCGTCGCCGTCGGGAAGGTAGCTGAGCGGGGTGGTGTGCGGAGCGCCGGACCGCGCTCCGATGGTGGTCAACAGGAGCAGCCGGGCTCCCTCGAAAGGACCACCGACCCGCCCGCCGTTGGCACGGAACTCCTCGATGATCTCTTGGTTGAAATCGATGATCATTCCCTGTTCTTCCTCCAGGGTTGGGTAATCCTACGAACCGTTCGCGGGCCTGACGAGAATCCCCGATGGGGCAGGATGAAATCACCACGGACGACCTCGACCATGGTGCGGGAAATGTGAAAAGGCGCGCCAGACACCCGACCGGGTCGGCGCTTCACCGACCGGGTCGGTTCATGAGTGGTGGTTCGCAAAATCGGCAACGACCGACATCGTCAAGCACGCAAAGACGTCGCGATGTGCACAGAACAAGAAACGGCGGGCCCCTTGCCCGCCCGGCGTTCACGCCGTGGCCGGGTGCCCCACTCGCTCTTGGCCCATGGCCGACCCGGCAGTCACGGCGTCAACCTTAGTACAACGAACACGCCAAGACAACATCGTATTTCCCGGCCGATACGGCGATAACGCCGTTCCTAGGGCGGGATTCGGCGGCCGCCCGTGACGGTTGTTGCTGGTCAGCGCAGGGTGACCTGTTTCCCTGCGAGCGCGTCGCGAGCGCGGCGCTCGGCATCGGTCAGCGGGGCGTCCTCGGCCAGCACCGCGTCCAACCGGGCCGCGAACGCCGCCACCGGCTCCGTCCACTCCTTGGCGTGCAGCTCGCGGTCGAGGTCCCACACCGGCACCAGCAGTCCGTGCGCGCGGAAGGAGCCAGCATAGCGGCTGTCGTCGGTCAGACCCAGCTCGCCGCGCGCTTGCAGCCGGGCCAGCGCCGCCAGCAGTTTCTCCTCCGGCTCGGGACGCACCCACCGCAGGTGCGCCTTGGACCCGGTGTCCACCCAGTACGCTGCTCGGACCCCCTCGGCGAGCACCGGCTCGGTCGGCAGGATCACCGCGTTCGCCCGCTCCAGGGTGGCCGCGACGTCCGGCGAGGGCTCGGTGCCGTCCTCGGTCGGATCGACCCACCAGCTGAAGTCGGCGTGCATCGTGAGGTCGAGAGTGGCGTCGACGTCCAGCACGTCCTGCAAGCGGACGAGATCGGTGCCACCCAGACCCGGCCCGACGACGGGCAGCGCGCTGTCCGGCTTGGCGTCCTGGGCCCAGCGCAGCGCCTTCGCGAGGTCGGCCGACAGGTCCCCGGACCGGGTCTGCACCTGCATTCCCAGCACGATCCCGCCGTCGGGGCGGACCAGCGCGGCCGACGCCCCGGGCAACACGGTCGCGATCGTGACAGACACCTCACCGGGCGTCCGCAGGGGTAGCGCAGCGGTGGCCGAGGGGAGGAACTCGCGCATCGCCACCAGGTCACACTCGGCCGCGAGACCGTCGAACGGCCGGATGACAATCACGTCGTCGCCCGCGCCATGGCAGGCTTTGTACCGTTTGCCGGACCCGCAAGGACAGGGACGTCGGGGATTCTCCGCCACGGGCCCGGCCGCACGGGTGCTGCGGTTGACGGTTCCCTCGCGAGCTCGGTCACGTGTCTTCTTCGTCATGATGCCCCAGACGGTATCGGGTCGTTGTCAGCCGCTGTGATCCGGCTGTGAGGCCCCGACAGGGACGGGTGCGGGCCGCTGCTGCACCGTTGCGGACCTGACCAGCCGGCGTGCCACCCCCCGCTCGGAACCGGCCCCGGTCAACGCCCGGACCTCCATCTCGGCGAACCGTTGCTGGGCGAACTCGTCGCGCGGACCCAGCCAAGCACCGATCGCGCCGAACAGGAACGACACCGGGATGGAGACGATGCCGGGGTTGGTCAGCGGGAACCACGCGAAGTCGAAGCCGGGCAGCATCGACGTCGGCGTCCCGGACACCTCGGGAGAGAAGATCACCAGAAGCAGGGCGACGGTCATCCCGCCGTACATGCTCAAGAGCGCGCCGGTGGTGTTGAACCGCCGCCAGAACAGCGAGTAGACCAGCGACGGCATGTTCGCCGAGGCGGCCACGGCGAACGCTATCGTCACGAGCACGGCCACGTTCTGGCCGTTGGCGAGGATGCCGCCGCCGACCGCGAGCAGGGCGACGATGAGCGCGGTCCGCCGCGCCACCCGAACCTCCTCGACCGGCTCCGCCTTGCCCCGCTTGATCACGTTGGCGTAGAAGTCGTGGGCGAAGGAGGCCGAGGCCGTGATGGTCAGCCCGGCCACGACGGCGAGGATCGTCGCGAACGCAACGGCGGCGACAAGGCCCAGCAGCAACGTCCCGCCGAGGCGGTAAGCCAGCAGCGGTGTCGTGGAGTTGGACGAGCCGGGCGAGGCGAGGATCGTCTCGGGTCCGACGAGCGCAGCGGCGCCGTAGCCGATCACCAGCACCATCAGGAAGAAGCTGCCGATCAGCCAGATCGCCCACACGACCGAACGGCGGGCCTCGTGGGCGTTGGGCACGGTGTAGAAGCGCATGAGGATGTGCGGCAGGCTCGCCGGGCCGAGCACAGCACCCACTGACAGCGAAATGAAGTCGAGCTTCGACAGGTTCGAGCTCCCGTACTGCAATCCCGGCGTCAGCAGCCGTTCCCCGGTCTTCGGGCTGTTTCCCACGGCCTGGCCGAGCATCTCGGAGATGTTGAACCCGAACCGGCCGATCACCCAGGCGAACAGCACGAGCGTGGTGGCGATGAGCAGGTTGGCCTTGAAGATCTGCACCCAGGTGGTGCCCTTCATGCCACCGATCAGCACATATACGATCATCAGGAAACCCACGCCGGCGATCACGACACTCTGCCCGAACCGGTCGCTGTTCGGGATGCCGAGCAGCAACGCGATGAGACCACCGGCACCGGCGACCTGCGCGATCAGGTAGAGCACCGAGATCAGCAGCGTCGACGTGGCCGCGGCCGAGCGCACCGGACGCTGCCGCAGCCGGTAGCTCAGGACGTCGCCCATCGTGTAGCGGCCGGTGTTGCGCAACCACTCGGCCACCAGCAGCAGCGCGACGAGCCAGCCCACGAAGGCCCCGATCGCGTAGAGCAGACCGTCGTAGCCGACCACCGCGACGGCCCCCGCGATACCGAGGAACGCCGCAGCGGACAGGTAGTCCCCGGTCAACGCCACGCCGTTCTGCGCGCCGGTGAAACCGCGGCCGCCGGTGTAGTAGTCCGATGCGGTGCGGTTGCCACGCCCGGCACGGAACACCACGACCAGGGTGAGCAGTGCGAAAACGCCGAACACGGTGAGGTTCACCTGTGGACTGCCCACGACTGTCTGCTGGGCGAGGGGAACCGTCACGGTTGATCTCCGGGCACTAGGGGGCAGGGGGGCAGGGGGGCACGAGGGGCGCAGCTCACCTGCTCGGACACCCCGTTCTGCCCTCAACGAGGACGTGAGCGGATAGTCACGATTTCGTCACTCAGAGAGTTACTCTGTCCGTGTTCGACGGACCATGAGCTCGCGGCGGCGGGGGCGTGGTGGACCGAGCAGGTGGGTCAACCGGACCACGAGCAGTGCGGTGACCGTGGCCGTGACCGCCGCGAGGACGTCGAGCACCGCATGCAGCACCACACCGTCGGCACGGGCCTGCACACCGTCGCGCATCGACCACAGCAGTACGACGGCGGCCAGCACCCCACCGGTGGCCCACAGCCCCCACCAACCGCGCAGCAGCCGCGACGGTCGCGGCCTGCTGCCGGCGGGCAGGCCCAACGCGGTGTGCTCGATCTCGGCGAGCACCGAGCCGGGCACCGTGAGGTTCACCCCCGGCACGAACCAGCCGAGCACGATGCCGCGAGGCGAGCGGGACGCCCGCACGCCCGCACGGTCCGCCGCCGCCCGCGACGCCCGCACCGTCCAGAAGGCAAGCAGGCCACCCGTCACCGCCGTGAGGATCAGCGCGGACGTACCCGCGGCCACGACGAGGGCGTCCGATGCAGCGACCACGGTGGCGGAGAGCGCCCCGTCCCGGCTGGCCAGCAGCAGGATGTAGCGCCACACCTCGGCACCAGCCGCTAGCAGCGCCACCGCAGCAGTCGCCCACAGCAGCGGCACCACGGTGCGAGCGAGCGAGCGAGCGGCGAGCAGCTGGTCGGGCGGTACGGGGCCAGTAGGCGGCGACTCCCACGCTCGGGCCGGAAACCCCCAGCGAGGCACGAAGCGGTACCGCGGCGGGCCGCTGTACGGGGTGCGGGGGCGGGTTGCGGGCTGCGGCGCGGACGGCGGGGGTTCGGCCACCCAGCGCAGCGCGGCGAGGTAGCGACCGCAGTAGGGGCAGAACGGTCCGTCACCGGTGGCTGCCCGCCGGTGACAGCGCGGGCAGGGCGGCCCGAGCGGGGCCGCTTCCGGCGACGGCGCGGACGGGGGCACCGGATTTAGATGCTCTCCGGGTTGCCGCCGCCCGCGGCGACGATCTCCCGGCGCTGCTCCACCCACGACTGCATGCCGCCCTCGACGTTCACCGCCGGATAGCCCTGCCCGGCGAGGTAGGCGACCACCCGCGCCGACCGACCACCCGAGCGACAGATCACGTAAAGCGGGTCGTTGCCGGGGACCTCGTCCATCCGTGTGGTCAGCTCCGACATCGGCAGGTGTCGGGCGCCGGGGGCATGGCCCGCAGTCCACTCGTCGGACTCGCGGACGTCAAGCAGGGTGGCGTCGGCGGGCAGTTCCGCCACCGAGACCGCCGGGACGGCTGGACCAGTCATACGATGCATCCTGCCACGCCTGGCAGGCCACGACGGGGAGTGGACCACGCGTGCTACTACAAGATCGCCTTCTCCGAGCCGGCACCGGTCAGGGACCGGACCTCCATCTCGGCGTACCTCGCAGCGTCCGCCTCCCCGTAGCCGCCGAGAAAGGTTCCGGCGATACCGAGGAGGAACGATGCCGGGATCGACACGAGGCCGGGGTTGCGCAGCGGGAAGAACGCGAAGTCCACATCCGGGAAGATCGAGTTCGACGCTCCGGAGAGAACCGGCGAAAAGATGATCAGACCCACGCCGAGGACCAGCCCGCCGTAGATGCTGAACAGCGCCCCGGTGGTGTTGAACCTCCTCCAGAACAGCGAGAACAGGATCGTCGGCAGGTTCGCCGAGGCGGCCACCGCGAACGCCAGCGCGACCAGGAACGCGATGTTGAGGTTGCTCGCACCGATACCCCCGACGATCGCCAGTGCACCGATGACGAGCACGGTGATACGAGCGACCCTCATCTCCGAGCCCGGCGCGGGCCGACCACGCTTGATCACGTTGGCGTAGACGTCGTGGGCGAACGACGCCGAGGCCGTGATGGTCAGCCCGGCCACCACGGCGAGGATCGTCGCGAACGCGACGACGGCGGTGATGCCCAGCAGCGGCTCGCCGCCGATCTGGAACGCCAGCAGCGGGGCGGCGTCGTTCTGGTTCTGCGCGGTGATGGTCCCCGGCGGAAGGAGCGCGGTAGCGCCATAGCCGAGCGCGAGGGTGAACAGGTAGAAGGACCCGATCAGCCAGATCGCCCATAGGACGGAGCTCCGGGCGTCCTTGGCCGTGGGTACCGTGTAGAAGCGCATCATGATGTGCGGGAGGCAGGCGGTGCCGAGCACCAGGGCCAGACCCAGTGAGAAGAAATCGATCTTCGAGGTGGCCGAGCCTCCGTACTGGAGCCCGGGCGCGAGGATGGCCTCACCCCGGTCCGGGCTGTTCGCCACGGCTTCACCGAGCAACGTGGACAGGTTGAAGCCGAAGGAGCCGAGCACCCAGATCGTCATCACCGCCGCGCCGATGATGAGCGACGTGGCCTTGATGATCTGGATGTAGGTGGTGCCCTTCATGCCGCCGACGAGCACGTAAGTGATCATCAGAGTGCCCACAGCGACGATCACGATGCTCTGACCGACGCGGTCGGACCGGGGGATCTGCAGCAGCAGCGCGATGAGACCGCCCGCGCCCGCCATCTGCGCGAGCAGGTAGAAGAACGACACCACCAGCGTTGACGTGGCCGCGGCCGCGCGCACCGGGCGCTGGCGCAGCCGGAACGCGAGGACGTCGCCCATCGTGAACTTGCCGGTGTTGCGCAGCAGCTCGGCCACCAGCAGCAGGGCCACAAGCCAGGCCACGAGGAAACCGATCGAGAACAGGAAGCCGTCGTAGCCGTAGAGCGCGATGGCACCGGCGATGCCGAGGAACGACGCCGCCGACAGGTAGTCACCGGCGAGGGCGAAGCCGTTCTGCTGACCACTGAAGGACCGCCCGGCGGCGTAGTAGTCCGAGGTCGTCCTGTTGGTCCGGCTCGCCCGGTAGACGGAGTAGAGGGTGACGGCCACGAACGCCGCGAGGATGCCGACGTTCAGCCCGACGTTACCGATACCGCCCGGCACCGGGGACTGGGCGAGCACGCTCACTCGGTTCCCTCGATCTGTTCACGGAGGCGCTCGGCGGCCGGGTCGAGATGCTTGGTCGCGTACCGCACGTAGACCGTGGCGATCACGAAGGTGCTGACGAACTGCAGCAAACCGATGATCAGACCTGCGTTGATGTTGCCCAGCACCTTGATCGCCATGAAGCTCGGCGCATACGAGGCCAGGAGCACGTAGGCCAGGTACCAGACGAGAAATGCCGCGCTCATGGGGAACACGAAGCGCCGCAACCTCGATCGGAGACCGGCGAACTCCGCACTGGACTGCACCTGCTCATAGATCGTGCCTGTCGCTCGTTCGTCCGTGCTGCTCACGGTGTCCTTCCCGGTCCGTCGTCCTCCGCGCACTGCGTCGTCGCCATGACGTCCGGATACTTCCAGACAGACGACGCCGGGAACGATAGTTGAGCCACTGTCGCGAGCAGCATGCTCCACCCCGATGACACGCGACGAGCCACCCACACTCCGTCATCACGACGAACGGTCGTCATGGGACGGTCGGCGGTTCCGACGCGTGCTCGGTCGACGTCAGGTGCGGTGGTGCTTCGCGCCCAGCGCTCCCATCGAGCCGGTCGTGGCTGAGCCCCAGCCGCTCGGGTGCGTGCAGGCGCATCAACGCCCTGTCGACGCCTGCGGGGATCTCGGAGCGCGAGAACCGGCTCACCAGGATCATCGTGAGGAACGCCGCCGGCACCGTGACAGCCGCAGGCCGGTACAACAGCACCCCGAGCCAGCCCATCGGCAGGATCGCGAACAACGAGAGCCCGACGGCGATCCCGGACAGCCCACCGCCGACCAGCACCCCCGCGATAGCGCCGCGCGCCGTCAGCCCCCGCCACCAGATCCCGAGCACAAGCAGCGGGCAGAACGTCGCGGCGGCCACGGCGAACACCAGCGGCACCGTCATCGCGAAGTCCAGCCGGGTCACCGTCAGCGCGAACGGGAACGGGACGACGGCGGCGATCACGGCGGCCAGCCGGAAGTCCTGCCACCGCCCGCGGAGCACGTCGGTGAACAGCACCCCGGCCAGGCTCACCACAAGTCCGGACGACGTGGACAGGAACGCCGCAGCGGCGCCCGCCGCCACCAGCCCGCCGAGCAACCACCCCAGCCAGCCTTGCCCGAGCGCGGCGGTCGGCAGCAGCAGGACCGCCGCGTCGGTCTGCCCACTGACCATCAGCTGTGGCGTGTACAGCCGGGAGAGCGCACCGACGAGCGTGACCATCACGTAGAAGCCGCCGATCATCGCCAGCACGACGACGGTGGTGCGGCGGGCGGCCCGGCCGTCGCGATTGGTGTAGAAGCGCACGAGCACGTGCGGCAGGCCCATCGTGCCGAGAAATCCGGCGATGAGGATCGAGTAGATCTCCAGCAGCTGGGTGTCCGCGTCGCCGGACATGGGCTCGAGCCAGTCCCGGTCCGTCGCCGGAGCCCCGGCCACCGTCGGCACCGGCGTCCCGGGAGCGAAGGTGAGCGTGCTCCTCGTCGCCACCGTGTGCTGGCCCGGCTGCCACAGCACCGGGCCCTGCACCCGCTGGTCGTCGAGCACGCCGGCGGCCTCGAACCGCACCGGCTCCGTGACCTGGAGCACGACGTCGGTACGCACCTGCAGGATCGTCTCGGCGGGGAACTCCGGAGGGGCCGGCCGGTCGAAGGTGCGCGCGTCGGACAGGAACAGCCCCACGATGACCAGCGCGGGGACGGCCAGCGCGGTGAGCTTGAGCCAGTACTGGAACGCCTGCACGAAAGTGATCGAACGCATGCCGCCGCCGACGACGGTCAACAACACGACCAGGCCGGTCGCCACGACCCCGCCCCACGCCGGGAGCGAGGTGAGCGCAGTGAGCGCGATTCCGGCTCCCTGCAACTGCGGCAACAGGTACAACCATCCGATCAACAGCACGAACAGCGTGCACAGCCGGCGCAGCTTCGGCGAGGCGAGCCGGGCCTCCGCGAAGTCCGGAACCGTATAGGCCCCGGAGCGTCGCAGCGGTGCGGCCACGAACAGCACCAGCGCGAGGTAGCCCGCGACGAAGGCGACGGGGTACCAGAGCGCATCGACACCCTCGCGTAAGATCAACCCCGCGATGCCGAGGAACGACGCCGCGGACAGGTACTCTCCGGAGATGGCACTGGCGTTCGCTGTCGGGCCGACCGTGCGGGAGGCGACGAGGAAGTCCGACGTGCTGCGCGCAAACCGCACGCCGAGCGAACCGATTACGGTCGACACGACGCCGACGAGCACGATGGCAACCAGCGCGATGAGCGAGGGAGTGCTCACAGACCCCACTCAGTCCTGGACATGGTCGGCGAAATCCTTCTCCACGCGCTCGGCTGCCCGGGCATGCCACAAGCCGAGACCGAACAGGAACGGGTAGATCAGAAAACCGAGCAGCAGCCACGGCACGGGCAGCCCGACCACACTAGTGCGGCCGATCTCGGGGAACAGGGCGAACAGCAAGGGGAGCGCGGCCAGGGGGAGCGCGGCACCAGCCCCGAAGAGCAGTGCTACGGCCAGCTGAGAGTTGATGAGGTTGGTGCGGAGCAGCTCGCCGACGCCGGTGTCCTCCTCGATGTC
This sequence comes from Mycobacteriales bacterium, assembly GCA_038257875.1. Taxonomy (GTDB): domain Bacteria; phylum Actinomycetota; class Actinomycetes; order Mycobacteriales; family Pseudonocardiaceae; genus Pseudonocardia. The sequence continues at coordinate 19,671 of JBBSQN010000020.1, read as the reverse complement.
GGCCACGGTCCGGACCGGCCGGGTGATGCGACCCTTGCGCTCGGCCAGCACCACGCGCACCCGCTTGCGCGGAACGCCGTCCCCGGGGCCGGGAGCCGCGAGTCCGGCACCTTCGGGTTGGTTCGGGGTAGGCCGGTCGGCGGGGTCCTGCTCAGGTTCGCTGACCGTGTCGGGTTGCGGCGCGGCGAGCGGCGTCTCGAGTGTGGGCGCATCGGATGCGTCGGGCACCGGGACCCAGGGCGTGAACAGCGGATGTGCCGGTAGCGCCGGCACGGTCTCGGATTCGGGTGCGGCAGGTGGTGTCGCCGCTGGGTCCGGACCATCGGCGATCGCCTCCGGCGCCCGGCCGTTCCGCGAGCCGTCCACATCGCCGTGGCCGTCCTCCCCGGGATGGCGGGGGGTCGGGGGGCGCGGACGTCCCGGCGCGCCGGGCTCGCGGGGAGGCAGCCCGCCCGTCTGCGGCTGCACGGTCCCGCCCCCCGGCTCGGGCAGCGGCACGGCGAAACCCGGCGTGACGACCGAGTGCCGCGGCGCGTAGCCCTCCGAGGTCGACCGGTCGGTGCCGTCGCGGCGGGCGTGGCGCCCCCCGGACTCCGGACGATCGGCCGCGACACGGCGCTGGATCTCCTCGTGCAGCCACATCAGTCCGGTGTCCGTGGAGTCGTCGTCCACGTCGTCGTCCTGGCCGTGGTCCGACTCGGGCGTCACCGACGGCGGGGCACCGTCAGTGAACGTACTCAACGCGCACCCTCGCTGCGCTCGGCCGGTGCTTCCGGCAGGCGCTGTGCCGATGCCTGGCTCGCCCGCTCATCGCTGGCTCCACGCCTGTTTCGTCGCACGGACGAGCCGGTCCTTCAGCTCCCGGGTGTGCCGGCGGCTGACCGGCAGCTCGGCGTCGTTGGGAGCGGTGCCGACCCGCACGACGTAGCCGGATCCAGACAACCGCAGCTCGGTGACCAGCGGCAATGACACCAGGTATGAGCGGTGGATCCGCACGAAGCCCACGTCACGCCAGCGCTCCTCGAGCACCGACAGCGGGATGCGGACGAGGTGGCTGCCCTCGTGGGTGTGCAGGCGGGCGTAGTCGCCCTGGGCCTCCACGTAGCGCACGGCCGAGCGCGGGACGAGCTTGGTGGTGCCGGCCAGCTCGACCGGGATGACCTCGTCCTCGTTGCCCTCCTCGCGCGCCGGCTCAGACTTTCGGGCGGCGCGTTTGGCGAGGATACGGTCGATCGTCGCGGTCAGCCGGTCGGCGCGCAGCGGCTTGAGCAGGTAGTTCTCCGCGCCAACCTCGTAGGCGTCGACCGCGCGGTCGTCGTGGGCGGTCACGAAGACCACGGACGGCGGGACGAGCATGGACGAGAACATCTTCGCCAGCTCCATTCCGTCGACACCGGGCATGCGGATGTCGAGGAAGACGATCTCGATGTCGGTGCGGTCGACCATGCGGATGCCGGTCATCGGGTTGATCAGCCCGCTACTCGGCTGCCGGCCGGCAGCGGCGGCCTCGCGGGCGCACGGGCGGCTCTCGAGGACACTCATTGCGTCGGTGACGTCAGACGCCGAGAGCACGAGGCCCACGCGGGAGTCTCCGCGCAACATGTAGACCAGTTCCGCGAGAGCCGGCCCCTCGTCGTCCACCGCGAGGACGATCAGGCCGCCGGAGCTGTCGTTGCTGTCCACGATCTCCTCATCCTGCATATCCGGTGCTCGCACCGGAGCTGGGACGACCACCGTCCAAAGCTCCGTCGACCATGGTGACGGCGAATCAGTACGAGTGCCAGAGCTTGGCACAGCCGAGTCCATCTGATCACACCGCGGTAAAGACCGTACCGCGCCCAGGTGACGCGGCTGTCAGCCACCTGGGCAACACTCGGCGGAGAGTGCTGGACCTCGGACATCGCCGGTCACCGGCGACAGTGGACGTCACCACACCGGACACTGGGGTGACCACCCCACGTGACCGGGAAGCGGGCGAGTAGGTGCTGCGGAGCGTGTTCATACCAACACGCTACGCGATCACAGCGAGGCCGCGTGGGGTTATGACCAAAGACGCGGGCCCGGTTGAAATGATCCACAAATCCAGCTGTCATGATCAGCAGTTGGGCCGCTCAGCCGCGGGGAGACACGGCTCCCGGGCCCCGGACGACGATCGGTACGCGCTGGGATCACCCGGCCTGCGCCGGCTGCGCGGGCTCCGGGGTGGGTGCGGTTCAGGCCCGGATGCCCGCGCTGAACTTCGGCACCCGCAACGTGATCTTCGTGCCGGATCCCAGCTCGGTGTCCACCGCCAGGCCGAAGTCGTCGCCGAACGCCCAGCGCAGCCGGTCATCGACGTTGCCGAGGCCGACATGCGCACCGGACAGGTGGGCGTCGCCGGGTTCACCCTTGAGCCGGTCGGGATCCATGCCGATGCCGTCGTCCTCGACGATGATCACACACTCGGTGACCGCGTCCTCCGCGGTGATCACGACGGTGCCGCCGCCGGGCTTGTTGGCCAGCCCGTGCCGGACGGCGTTCTCGACCAGCGGCTGGAGCGCGAGGAACGGCAGCACGACCGGGAGCACCTCGGGAGCGATCTGCAGCTTGATGTTCAGCCGGTTGTTGAAGCGCGCCCGCTCCAACCGGATGTAACGCTCGATGTTGGTGAGCTCGTCGGACAGCGTCGTGTACTCGCCGGCCGAGCGAAAGGAGTAGCGGGTGAAGTCGGCGAACTCGAAGAGCAGCTCCCGGGCGCGCGGCGGATCGGTGCGGATGAACGACGCGATCGTGTTGAGCGAGTTGTAGACGAAGTGCGGCGAGATCTGCGCCCGCAGCGCCCGGACCTCCGCCCGGTTGAGTCGCGCGCGCGACTCGTCGAGCTCGGCGAGCTCGAGCTGGCTGGAGACGTAACGCGCGACCTCAGCGGCGGCCCGCAGCAGGACCGGACCAGCCGTATCCGTGGTGAGCACGGCCATCGTGCCGACGACCGCGCCCTCGGTCTCCAGCGGCACCACGACGATGGCACGGACCATGCAGTCCGGGTGGTCGCAGCGGATCGCCCGGTGCGAGAGGAGCTGCTGGCGGCCGGTGGAGATCACCTGGCTGGCGAGCGCCTCGACGTCGGGCAGGTGCTGGTCGGCCTCGCCGTCCCAGGCCAGGTTCTTACACTCCTTGTCGGTCATCGTCAGCGCGCAGGTGTCGAGCAGCTGGCGCAGGTACGGGAGCGCGAAGGACACCGATTTGGGAGACAGCCCCTCCCGCAACGACGGCGCGGCCAGCGCGACCGTGTGCAGTGTGGCGAAGGTGGCCCGCTCCAGCGGCGTGGCGAACGTGTTGCGCCGCTTGCGCCGGATCAACCACACGAACAACACGATCACGACGAGAGCTCCGGCAATGCCGAGCAGCACCGTGATGGAAATCGTCAGCTCGATCACTACGCCTACCTCACCAGCCTGGACAGGCGCCGATCAGCCAGCGGCTTGCCACCGGTCTGGCAACCGGGACAGTACTGGAACGACGTGCTGACGAAGGACACCTCCCGCACGGTGTCGCCGCAGACCGGACACGGCAGGCCGGTGCGGGCATGCACGCGAAGCCCGGCGCGTTTCTCCCCCTTGAGCTGCGCCGCGCCCTGGCCTACCGAGCGTTCGACGGCGTCGGTGAGCACGGAGCGCAGCGCGGCGTGCAGGTCGTCGACCTGCTCTGGCCGCAGCCGACCGGACACGGCGTACGGGGAGATCTTCGCGGTGTGCAGGATCTCGTCGCTGTAGGCGTTGCCGATCCCGGCGATGCTGTGCTGCTCGACGAGCAGCGTCTTGATCCGCTCCGTGCGCCCGGCGAAGAGCGCGGCGAGCTCGTCACGGGACAGCGTGAGCGCGTCGCGGCCGAGCCGGGCGATGCCGGGGACCTCCTGCGGATCGGATGCGAGATACACCGACAGTCGCTTCTGCGTACCGGCCTCGGTGAGGTCGAATCCCGGACCACCGACAGCGTCGAGGTGCACCCGCAGCTCGAGCGGCCCGCGACCCGGGGTAGGCGGCCTGACCGACGCCGTGTCGTGCCAGCGCAACCAACCGGCACGGGAGAGGTGCGCGATCAGGTGGAGCGGGTCGTCGGGCCGGTCCAGGAACTCGACGGCGACGAACTTGCCGTACCTCGCGGCACCGGTGAGGACACGTCCGACCAGCGCGGAGACGGGCGGGGCGGCGGTCTTGACCGCACTCATCGACGCCACGTCCACGCGCGCGACCGTCCGGTAGACGGCGTGTTCGCGCAGGTGCTGGACGAGCGCCTCGACCTCGGGAAGCTCGGGCACAACAACCTAGTTCACCGGCTGCAGGGGGCTGTCGGCGTGCCCGGGCGTGCCTTGGGTGCGGAGCCTGCGGATCACGATCCGCAGCTCCTCCTTCGACTTTCCCCCACCGCGCACCAGCCCGGTCCACCGCTCGGCCGGTAGGTCGTAACTGCCGGCCGTCTCGGCGACGACCGTCCACGGTCGGCCCAGCCACCAGCGCACCGGGAAGAACAGGACGATCAGGAGCGCGAGCACCCAGAGGAGCCACGGGATGTGCACCTGCGGCGGCGTCCACACGATGAGAATCAGCCAGAAGACGAACAGCGAGGACAGGATGAGCACCGCGGCACCCCGCCCACCGTCGACGTCGTGCTCGAAGTCCTCACCGGTGGCCGGCCGCGACCACTCGATGTTGCGGCGCACCGACCACTCGCGCCCGTCGACACCGATGACCGTCTTCGCCCGCATCGTCCCCACCGTCGTCAGGGGTCCGGTCGGACCCGTTCCCCGTCAACTTTCCCACAGGATGGCGTGCGCCGGTCAGCACCGAAGGGGGGAAGCGCTCAGCAGCGTCCCGCGCACCCCTTCTCCTCTTTCGCGTTAGTCGATAACATGTGTTAGTGGCTAACATTCAGGAGGTCACCATGCCTCGCCGTCCCGTCCTCGTCGCCGGCGCCGGTCCCACCGGGCTCGCCCTGGCTTGCGTCCTGCGCGCGCACCGCGTCGACGTGCGCGTACTCGATCGGGCCGCTGTCCCGGCGGTCACCTCCCGCGCCCTGGGCCTGCAGCCGCGCGGCGCCGAGGTCCTCGATCGGCTCGGCGCGCTCGACGACGTGGCGTCGCGGAGCCTGGCCGTGCATCAGATCGTCGTGCATGTAGTCGGCCGCGAGATCGGCCGGCTGGCGGTCGGCAAGTCGACCCGGTTGGTGCGTCGCCCCGGCCTGCTGGTGTCGCAGGCCGAGATCGAGGGCGAGCTGCGCCGTCGGCTCGGCGAGCTGGGCACCACGGTGGATTGGGGCCGCGCGGTCGCCGGGTTGGCGCCGGACGCCGAGGGTGTCACCGTGCGGCTCGACGGCGGTGAGCTCCTCGACGCCGGCTGGGTCGTGGGCTGCGACGGCGCGCACAGCCAGGTCCGCAAGGCGGCCGGCATCGGCTTCCCCGGCGTGCCGCTCGCCGAGCGCTTCCTGCTTGCCGACGTCCGCGCCGACCTCCCGTTGGCGCGCGACAGCGTAGCGGTGTGGCTCGACGGCGAGGACCTGGTCGCCGCGTTCCCGCTGCCCGGCACCGACCGGTGGCGGCTGATGGCACCGGACCCGAACCCGTCCGCCGAGCTGACCGAGGCCGCCGTCCTCGCACAACTCACCTCGCTGCTCACGCAGCGCTCGAGCCTGCCGGGCGCCGCCGTCGGGCAGGCACTGTGGACCTCGACGTTCCGGTTTCACCGGCGACTCGCCGAGACCTACCGCGGCGGCCGGGTGCTGCTCGCGGGCGACGCCGCGCACATCCACAGCCCATTCGGTGGTCAGGGTCTCAACACCGGGATCGGTGACGCCGAGAACCTCGGGTGGAAGCTCGCGCTCGTCTGGTCCGGCCGCGCCGCACCCGCTCTGCTCGACACCTACGAGGACGAGCGGCGGCCCGTGGCGGCGGAGGTGCTCGCCTCGACGAGCGAGCTGACGCGGGTGGTGCTGGGCGGCAGCGCGGCGGCCCGGCTGGTGCGCGACCATATGCTCGTGCCGCTGCTGAACCGGCCGCTCGTGCAGCGCCTGATCTGGGAGCGTTCCTCGCAGCTGCTGATCAGCTATCGCGGCGGTCCGCTGGCCGGGCGCAGCCTCCCGTGGTCGCGCCCGCGCCCCGGCGACCGCATTCCCGACCTACAGTGCTACCGCTCCGACGGAGCGTCGACGCGGCTGCATGCCGAGCTCGGGTCGGGCTGGGCGGTGGTCGCCGCGGAGCCCGCGCTGGGAAAGGCATGCACGGACGTCGCGGTCGAGTGGCTCGGTGCCGGTGCGGTGACGTTGCTGGCTCCGGTCTCCGGAGCCCGACGCGACGGGCTGCTCGTGCGGCCGGACGCGCACCTCGCGTGGCGGGGCACCGATCCCGAGGCCGTGCGCCGGTGGCTCGCGGGCGCGCTACACCGGGATCGCACCCCGGTGCGGACCAGCGCTGCGACCGGATGACCGCAGCGCCGAACCGCCGGGAGGCCAAGAAGGCCGCGACCCGGCGCAGCGTGCAGGAGCACGCGCTGCGGCTGTTCCTGGCACACGGCTACGACGCCACGACCGTGGAGCAGATCGCCACGGCCGCCGGGGTGTCCCACATGACCTTCTTCCGGCATTTCCCCACCAAGGAGTCGGTGGTCGACACCGACGACTACGACCCGATGCTCGCGGAGCTGATCCGCACCCGGCCCGCGACGGAGGACCCCGTGACGGCGATCCACCACGCCGCCACGACCGGGCTCGCCGCGATCCTGCCGGCGGACCGCGAGGCCCTGCTGATACGCAGCCGGCTGATCCTGGAGACACCCGCCTTGCGGGCGCGGCAAGCGGACAACGAGCACGCCACCCGCGTGCTGCTCGCCGACGCGCTGACCGCCCGCGCCGGTCTCGCGGCGCCGAGCTTCACCCTCGAAGTTCTCGCGGCGGCGTCGCTCGCGGCACTGACGACCGCCGTGACCACCTGGACCCGTCGCGGCGGCGACGCGGACCTGGTGGCACTGGTCAACGAGGCCTTCAGAGTGCTCCACGAGGCGCCCCGCTGAGCCTGTCCGCACCGGCCGGTCAGGAACGTTCCGGCCCTGGCCGGTGCGGAACGCGGCACTACCTTCGCACGCACGAACTCGATGAGACGCGTCCCGCGACTTCGCGAAGCCCTCGTCGAGGGCGGACAGAGGCGACATCGCGGGCGAGTATCTGGATCACGACTGGGCAGCGCAGGCCCGGTCCACCGCCTCCTCCGCGGTGGCGACGTGGTCGATCCCGGGCACTTCCGCACCGTCTGCCGCGACGATTCGCCAGCCACTCACCGAGACGACCGGCACGTCGCCGCGCCGCTTCGCCAACGCGAGTTCGCTCAACGTCCCCCAGGAACCGCCGACAACGATCACCGCGTCCGCACTCCACACTATGATGGCGTTCCGCGCCTCACCCATGTTCGTGATCAATGTGGCCGTCAGGTCGGGCGACGCACCCTCCCGCGTGTCGTTCGGCCGTACGCCGATGACGATGCCGTCTCGCGATCGGGCGCCGGCCGCCACGGCAGCCATGACTCCGGCGCCGCCCCCGCAGATCACGACTGCCCCGCGGTCGGCGAGGAGTTGCCCGACCCGGTACGCGACTGTTTCATCGGCGTCAGTCGCGCTGCGCGGTCCACAAACGGACACCTGGAACGTTGGCACGTCAATCCACTCCAGGTTCTGCGAACGTAAGCGAGGGCCGGGCGAAGCTGGACGCACCCCCGTTCTGGCTGCTGTTCGATCGGGGTCGCTGGGCCGATCAGGACACAGACACCCCGGGGGAGGTGCCGTTCGATCTTCGGAACTTCCACCTCTATCAGCTTGCCAAGACGCCCAGAATCTGATCTGGGCGTCCTTACCCTCAGTCGGCCAGGGTGGTGCCGGTACCGATGGGGCAGGACACGCCGGTGCCGCCGATTCCGCAGTAGCCGTTCGGGACCTTGGCCAGGTATTGCTGGTGGTAGTCCTCGGCGTAGTAGAACACGTCGAGTGGGGCGATCTCGGTGGTGATCTCGCCGTGGCGCGCGGACCGGAGGGCGTCGCCGTAGGTCTTGGCGGTGGACTCGGCGAGCTCGCGCTGCGCGTCGTCGGTGTAGTAGACCGCCGAGCGGTACTGGGTGCCGCGGTCGTTGCCCTGCCGCATGCCCTGGGTGGGGTCGTGACCCTCCCAGAAGACCTTCAGCAACGTCTCGTAGCTGACCTGCGCCGGGTCGTACACGACGAGCACGGCCTCGGTGTGGCCGGTGAGCCCGGAGCACGTCTCCTCGTAGGTGGGGTTCTCGGTGAACCCGCCCGCGTAGCCCACGGCCGTGGAGTACACGCCCGGGGTCTGCCAGAAGACGCGCTCGGCGCCCCAGAAGCAGCCCATCCCGAACACCGCGGTCTGCAGTCCCTCCGGGAACGGCGGCTGGATGCGGTGGCCGTTGACGTAGTGCTCGGTCGGTACCCGCAGTGGCGTCGGTCGACCAGGCAACGCGCGGTCAGCGGTGATCATCTGCGACTTGTCACGTCCGAACAGACCCATCGGTTCAGGCTACGCCAGCGCGGATGGCACCACTGGTCCGAAACGGACAACTCACACACCATCTCGTACCGACTCGCGCGCCACTAGGTACCGACTCGCGGGGTTACAGGGCGGTGGCGGAGGCGATGCCGCTGCGGGTGTCGGCAGCGGCGCGGAGTAGGGGGCCGGCGCCGCGGCCGACTGCGCACATCCGGCCTAGCTCCCAGGGTCCGGCGTCGAGGATCGCGTGCCCGCGGCGGCGTAGCTCGTCGAGTGTCGCCGCGCCGAGGCGAGACTCGACGACCAGACCTCCGGGTTCCCACCCGCGCGGTGCGAACGATGAGGGGAACGCCGTCGAGTGCCAGGCCGGGGCGTCGATCGCCGCCTGCAGGTCCAGCCCGCCGACGGTGTGCGCGAGCCAGAAGCACAGCTGCCACTGGTCCTGTTGGTCCCCGCCCGGGGTGCCGAATGCCAGGCGCGGCTCGCCGTCGCGCAGGCCGAGCGACGGGCTCAGCGTCGTGCGCGGGCGCCTGCCGGGCACCAGCGAGGACGCCAGCCCCTCCTCCAGCCAGAACATCTGCGCACGCGTGCCGAGGCAGAACCCGAGCGCGGGGATCGTCGGGGACGACTGCAGCCAGCCGCCGGACGGGGTGGCCGCGATCATGTTGCCCGCGGCGTCCACCACGTCGAGATGCACCGTGTCGCCGCGGACGGCGCCGGTGCGGCTGACGGTCGGCTCACCGCGAGTCACGGTGCCGGGGAAGCTCACCCCGTCGCCACGCTCCCCGCCGGGCCGGGCGGCGTAGGTGCCGATCCGGGGCTCGCGCCCGCCGGGGGCGCCGGGCCGCAGCTCCAGCGAGGCGGTGTCGCCGATCAGGGCGCGGCGGGCGGCGGAGTACCCGCGCGAGACCAGCGCGTCCAGCGGCGGCCCGGGATCGATGCTGTCCCCGTACCAGGCCTCCCGGTCGGCGAAGGCGAGCTTGGCGGCCTCCGCAGCCCGATGCACCGTCGCGGCCGTGGCCACGCTGCCGGTGTAGGACAGCTCGCCGTCGCGTAGGAGCTGCAGGATCTGCGCCAGCACCGGCCCCTGCGACCAGGCCGCGGGTTTGGCGACGGTCCAGCCGCCCCCGACCTCGACAGTCAGCGCGTCTTCGTAGGAGGCTGACCAGCCGGCCAGGTCCGCGCAGGTGAGCAGGCCCGCGTGGGCGGAGCCGGTCTCGTCGCGCACCGGCGTGCGGCAGAACACCTCGATCTCCTCGGCGACGAACCCGCGGTACCAGGCGTCGCGGGCGGCGTCGATCTGCCGCTCCCGACCCCCGCCCGCCGCCGCGGCGGCGTCAAGGAGCCGCTGCCACGTCGCGGCGAGCACGGGCAGCCGGTGGACGGTGGTCGGCACCCGCCCGTCGGGCATCCAGGTCGCGGCGGAGCTGGGCCAGTGTGCCCGGAAGTGGTCGGCGACGGCGGCGATCGTGGGCGGGATCCGCGGCCCCAACGGGAACCCACCGGCGGCGTAATCGAGCGCGGGACCCAGCGCTTCGGCCAGCGTCAGCGTGCCGTGATCACGCAGCATCGTGAGCCACCCGTCCCAGGCCCCGGGCACGGTCGCCGCGAGCAGACCGGTACCCGGCACGATCTCAAGACCCAACCCGCCGCGGAGATGGTCCACCGTCGCGGCCGCGGGGGCGACACCCTGCCCGCACAGCACCCGCGGCGCGGGATCGGCCGCGGTGACGAACACGGCCGGCACCTCTCCACCCGGCCCGCACATGTGCGGCTCGACGACCTGGAGCACGAACCCCGCCGCCACTGCGGCGTCGAAGGCGTTGCCACCGCGGGCGAGCACCGCCATCGCGGTGGACGTGCCGAGGTAGTGCGTGCTGGACGCGGCTCCGTGAGCGCCACGGTGCTCGTGCTTCGTCGGTGCCATCGCCCGAGTGTGGCCGATGCGTACCGACTCGGCCGCCAGTTCGTACCGACTCGCGCGCCAGTTCGTACCGACTCGCGCGCCAGTTCGTACCGACTCGCGGGGTGGGTGGGGTTAGCGGCGGCCTACGCCTATCCAGGAGATGCCGGCTCGGCGCAGGACGTCGGGGTCGAGCAGGTTGCGGGTGTCGACCACGATCCGCTGGCCCAGCACGCCGGCGAGCGCCGCCCAGTCCAGCGACCGGAACACGGGCCACTCGGTGAGCACCACCAGCGCCTCGGCGGCCTTGGCCGCGACCATCGGGTCGTCGACGACGGTGACCGCGTCGGTCATCCCGGGCACGGCGGCCGAGCAGCCCGGGTCGTAGGCGGTGAGCTCGGCACCCTCGACGCGCAGCAGCTGCGCCACGGCGAGCGCGGGCGAGTCGCGCAGGTCGTCGGTACCGGCCTTGAAGGTGAGCCCCAGCAGCCCGAGCCGCCGGCCCGCGAGGTCACCACCCACCGCGTCGCGGATCTTGTCGACCATCAGTGCGCGCTGTCGCTCGTTCGTCGCGATGCTTGCGCTCACCAGCGGCAGCTCGCGGCCAGCCGCCGCGGCCACCTGAACCAGCGCGTTCGTGTCCTTGGGCAGGCAGGACCCGCCCCAGCCGGGCCCGGGCCGCAGGAACGCCTGCCCGATCCGCCGGTCGTAGCCCATGCCCTCGGTGACGTCGCCCACATCGGCACCCAGCAGGTCGCAGAGCTCGGCGAGCGCGTTGACGTAGGACAGCTTCATCGCCAGGAAACAGTTGGCCGCGTACTTGACCATCTCGGCGCTCGCGGCGTCGGTGAGCACCGCCGGCGCGCCGAGCTTGGAGTACAGGGCCGCCACGCGCTCCGCGGCGTCCTGGGCGTCGCAGCCGACCACGATCCGGTCCGGGTGCAGGAAGTCGTGCACGGCGCTGCCCTCACGGAGGAACTCCGGGTTGCTCACCACCGCGACGTCGCGCCGATTCAGCAGCTTGAGCGTCGCCTCCGCCGTGCCGACCGGCACCGTCGACTTGTTGACGACCACACAGCCCGCCGGCAGCAGGTGTCGCACCTCGGCGGCGACGGCCCGGATCGCGGCGAGGTCGGCGGCGCCCCCCTCGCCCATCGGGGTGGGCACGCAGAGGACCACCACCTCGACCGGCTGGTGCTCCGGCCGGGCGATCGCCTCCCGCGCGCCCACCACGAACTCCAACCGGCCCGCCGCCTGGTTTTCGACCACGAGCTCGACCAGCCCGGGTTCGACGATGTCGACCTCGCCGCGGCGCAGCCGTTCGATCTTGGCCGCGTCGATGTCGGCGCACACCACGCGGTGCCCGAGCGAGGCCAGGCAGGCACCCGTCGTCAGGCCGACGTAGCCGGAACCGATCACCGCGATGCGTCGGGCGAACACGGGCGGACCTCCGTAAGCCCGGAGTGCTACGGGCCATGCTTCCCGGTGCAGGTGACCAGATGCTAACCGACCGGTGGACGAGACGGGAGGACTGCGTACTGACCACACACCGGGCTCTTGGGTGGTTGTTCCGAGCAGGGGCAGGTACCCGTGCCGGCAGGACATCACTGCGGTCACCATGCCCCCACGGACACCGCACGACGGAGTGGCTTCGGCGTTTGGTGCCGCAGCGCAGCGTCAGTCCCGCTCTCATTGCCGTCCGCTCCCCCACCGCCGACCAGCACGGCGGACACCGAATCACGTCCCCACCAGCGCCGAAGCCGGCACCTGAATGTTTACATGGTGGTATGGCACCCCGTGACACCTCCCAGCGCAACCTCGAGCACTGGAGCGAAGCCAAACGGACCGAGATGCAGGCCTTCTACACGATCGCCGCTGAGGACTACCGACCGCTCGCCGCCGCCCGCGACTGGGGCGCCGACCTGCGACTCCGGGCCACCGATGGCCACCTGAGACTGCTCGACGTGGGCTGCGGTAGCGGCAGGTTCCCGGCTGCACTGCTGGCAGCTGGGCTGCCCGCCGCAGTCAGGGACATCACCGTGGCGGTCGACCTGCTCGATCCCGCCGCGTTCAGCATCGTCGAAACCCGCGCCGCACTGGCCGCGCCGTTCAAGGTCGCCGCGGAGCACGAGGTAGCACTGCAGAACTTCGATGTGCAGGACCGCTACGACGTCGCGTGGGCCATCCACTCGCTGTATGCGCTGCCCCTGGCCGAGCTCCCCGACGGGGTGGCCCGGATGGTCGCCGCGCTGCGCTCCGGCGGGTTCGGTGCCGTCGCGCACGTCAGTGCCGAAAGTCACTACCTCAGGTTCTACGAGGCCTACCGGGCTACCTACTCCCCCAACGTGGCACCCTTCACCGAAGCCGACGAGGTCGCGGCAGCGTTGACCGCGGCCGGGGCGGACATCAGGGTGCAGCTGCTGCATTTCCGCACCGGCTCGGCGGATCGTACGGTGATCGAGAGCTTTTTGCAGCGCTGCGCGTTCGACGACTCGATATCGCTGGCTCAGATGGAGTCCGACGGACCGCTGGCGGAGTACCTGGGAGACTGTCGGACGCCCGACGGCAGCTATCACTTCGAGCACGAAGTGCACCTGATGACCTGGAGAGCACGGGAGAAATCCGCACCTGCCGACGGCCACAGCTCTCGATGACTACAGTGTGTCGGTCAAGGGCTGCACTATCTGTACCACCACACCGATGAAGACGCCGGGTGTTTCCCGTCCTTGCCCGGCGTCGTCTCGAGTTCGCACCGACCCTGGACGGGCTTCGCGGGCCCAGCAACGAGCGCTCCCGCGCGACGGCGTCCTCCAGCACTGCGACTCGGTTGGCCGGCCCGGCGATCCTGGCCCGGGCGTTCGGTGCCGCAGCGCCGGTCACACTCTCATTGCCGGACGCTCCAGCTGCGGTATCGACGCTCCCACCGCCTCGGCTGCGGCTTGGGCGGAGCTAAGCAGGGAACGCAACATAGGCTCCGGGAGCGTTCCGGCCCCCAGACCAGAGGAGACCACCAGGTCTGAGAGCGCCTCGCCCTGCTCACTGGTCACGTTCGCCGCCTGTGTGTCGCGGTACCGGAGCACGTCGCGTGCGGCGTATCCGTCTCCAGCTTTGATCACTTCTTCGGCGACTTGAGCGAGGACGCGGTCGGCCGCATCCGGATCGGCGGCACTGGCGAGCGTGGTCACGGTCAGTCCGAGCTGCGCCCGGAAGACCGCGTAACCGGCCATCGGCTCTCGTCTGACGAAGTGCCCGATCATCGCGGTGACGTCCCGGCTGGCCGACGTCTCGTCCGCGTTGATGCACATCACCTTCAAGCAGGAGGCGACCTGGAGTTCCCACGGTTGCTCCGGCGTGCTCTCGGCCAGTGCCGCGCGCGCCGCTGCTGGTGCCCCGTTCAGGCAGTGAGCCACGATCGTCACCTGTCGACCCTCCATGAGATGCAGTCCGACCCCTCGGTGAGCTTGCGCATGGACGATCGCGTCGTCCCAACGTCCAGCGAGGGTCAGGGCGCGGATTCCCTCCCCCAGAAGGTGCAGCCACACCCACTCGCACAATTTGTGGTGCTCGTGTCGCGTGCCGGTGAGGTCGGTCAGCGGCAGGATATGCCCGTCGACGACCAGGTCGGTGTTGGTCATGACGGCGCGGTACATCGACTTCAGCAGCCGCAGCGCCTGTTCGCCGTCGTCGGCACGGATCTGGAGCCGGGCAAGGTTGAGGAGGGGTTCGAGCATGCACCTGGCCTGGAGCACGGTGAGCGGGCGGTTGATGGTGCGGTAGATCTCGATGTGCTGCCAGCACAGATCGCGGGCCAGGCTCGCCGAGCCGCAGTCGCTGGCCACCAGCGCGGCTTTGTTCAGGGCGTGCGCCCCTTCGGCCAGACCGTCCGCGCCCTCTTGTCCCGCCGCGTGCGCGATGTCGGCGATCTCCGTGACGCGGTCCGGAAGAGAGGGACAGGCAGGCCGGGGCCGACCGAGGAGCGGGAAGCGGCGCGCGGCGGCCAGCGTCATGGGGTTCATGGTCAGCTCCGGGGTAGAAGGGCTGTGGTCGCTGCACGGGCGAGGATGCCCTGGCTGGCGGCCGACAGACCGAACCGGTTCCAGTGGAAGATCAGCACGTGGGTGAGGATCGCCCGGACCCCGCGGTCCAGGTGCCCTCGGGTAGCGGCGACACCGAGCCGGCGGCCGGCGGCCTGGAACGCGGCAAGCCAGGGCGCAGCGTGCGCGACCGGCCCACTGGAAGTGAACAGCTCGCTGGCGGCCAGGTCGGAGATCGACAAGAGAACGCGCACATTCTCTGTCAGCTGCCCGATCTGTGCGGTGGCGGCGTCGGCTGCTGGTACGCCGTGCAGGCGCAGCCGCCAGCAGGGGTGCTTGCGCAGGAACCACCATCCGGCTGACACTCCATCGGCCTGGAGTCGGTCCAGGCGCGGCCCGAGCTGCGCCGCACCCACCGCCTCGGCGGTGGACCAGTCGGGGAACTCGACACGCACCTGGTACCACTCGTGCTCTGCGCGTCGTTCCAACGCCGCGAGCCCCGCGGTCTGGTAGATCTGAAGGGCTTCGTCGAGGTCGGCCGGGTTCAGGGCGCTGTTCGCCGCAGTGGCTTCCAGGTCGGCGCCCGCAAGCACGGTGAGGACGTCAGCGGCAAGCTCGTACGGGGAAGTGGTGTTCAGATGATCAGCAGACATGAGTCCCATCCCGTGCGTGGCGGCGTGGTGTGCCGCGTGGTCTCCAGCGCCAGTGCTACCCCTGTGCCTCCGGTCAGCAGCCCACCCTCGTCTACCTGATCCCCGAGCGACCCTGAATGCCGGACCAGCCTGGCGGCCAGCGCGAGGAGCCTTCGGCCGATCGCGGGGTTCCGAGCGTCGCGGGCGGCCCGGTAGGCGGTCTGGTAAACCCCGGCGATGCCGTGGCACAGGCCCGGCTCGGTGATCCGACCGAGCTGCTTGTCGGTCAGGCTCGCGACCAGGGCGTCCTCTGCTACTTCTCTGCGACGGGGGTCGTCGGTGGCGATGGCGGCGAGCTGCTGGGCGCGGGCGATGCCGACCGTCCCGTAGCACCAGGATGGCCGACCGGGCCCAGGTTGGGCGGGATAGGCGGTACGCAGTTCCTCGCGGGTGATCCACTGTGGCCACCACGGTCCGTCCGTCGAGTCCTGCCGCCACCGGTCGAACCAGCCGGTCAGGACGGTGATCGCCTCCTCTTGGCCGTCAACCACGCAGCCGTGGGCGGTAGCGAGGGCGAGCAGGGCGAGCAGCCCGGCCGCGCCGTGCGCCATCCCGAAGTTCGCATGCCCGCCGGGGGTCGGCAGGATCTCGTCCGGGTCGTGCGCCACCCACCATCCCGGCAGCTCTACGCCGTCCTGGCTGCGTGGTTCGGCCAGAGTGACCACGTACCGCAGGATCCCGGCGAGGACGTCGCTTCCGGGACTGCGGCGCAACAGCAGCGCACCGATCCCGGTCAGCCCGTAGAAGAGGTCGAACTCGGCGAACGTGGCGGGATCGCCACGTTCGATCCTGCCTGCTGCGGCCGTCAGACGCCGACGGGCCAGACGCAGCACGTGCTGGTCCAGCGCAGCGGAGACCGCGCGGTACCGAGGATGTCTGTCTGACGCGGTGTGCAGCATGAAGGCGCGGTGTGCAGCATGAAGGCGATGGCGGGCGCCCCGTAGTACAGGCCGGCGTGCTCGGCGGCGTCGACCGGCCCAGCCGCCGCCCGCTGGATGTGGGACTGAGCGGTTTCCCAGCTCCCGGAGCCGGTCAAGGCTCGCTCGATATGCAGTAGCGCGGTGCCAGCCGTACCTCGGGCCAGGGACTGACCAGCCGCCTCTTCGGCGGTGAGTGTCACCACGCCGGTGTCAATGCCGGGGTTCACAGGGCACCGGCCAGGGCAAGGCGGCGCAGCGCGGCGGCACGTGCGAGTCGGCCGGTCTCCTTCTCGAACGTCGGATCGACGCCGACGGCACGCACGTGGTGCTCGTGCAGCAGTGTGCGAAGCACCGTGCCCGGATCGCGCTGCTGCGCGAGGGCGCGATGGTAGGCGGTCAGCACGGTGTCCCGGTCACCCCAGGCTGCGGCGACCGCCGCACCGCCCGGCAGGGCGCGGGCGGCTTGATACCCCGCGTCGGGGTCGGCCAGATCAAACGCGTTGTCGCGCAGCGTCCGGTCCAGCGGCCCGTGTTCCTGGCGAAGGCATCCGAGGAGCGTCCGGTACCCGGTCTCCGGGTCGGGCGCGAAGGAAGCGGCCAGGTGCGCCATCGACGCCGCAGCCAGTGCCTGGGCGGGAATCCCGGACGCCTGCGCCGTCGCGATCTGCGCGATGGCGGCTGCGGTATCGGCGGCGAACACCTGCTCGGCCGCAGCCAGCGCTGAGCCTTCGCCGTAGCGGGCGGGATGCTGCGGGTGGGAGGCAAGCGTGAGCTGGCAGGGAAGACCGCGCGCGTGCAGGTCGGCCGCAAAGGCGGCCAACCTGGCAGCGGTCGGCCCGTAGTGTTCGGCGCTGGTCAAGCGCAGGAACACGGCGAGGTGCTGATCGGTCTCGGGCCGGATCATGTCGCGGTGTCGCCGCACCCACCAAAGCCCGACCAGACCGTCGAGGTCATCGACGAACCTGGGCAGGTGAGCGGTGAGCATCTCGTCGAATCGCGCGGGGTTACCCACCAACTGTGCGTGCACCACAGCGGACTCACCAGGTCGAAGGACGGCACCCGGCGCCGCGGTTGCCGGCAGCGGCCGTGCGGGCGAGGTGATCGCGGTCAACGGGACCAGCAGCTCCGCCGGGCGCCCGATCCAGCGCTGGCCGCCGGGCGGGCCGTCCTCGTGCAGCTCGATCCGCCCGGCTCGCTCCACCTGCGTCCGCAACAAGGCGCGGTCCAGCCCCTGATCAAGGTCGAGAGGCAGGCGCAGCTCGCCGTGGCACAGCACAACCCGTGCCGGTACCCGCCACCGCTGCCGCCACGAATGCAGAGCGTCCTCTGCGCACTCGCCTCTCTGCTGGCCGGGAAAGTCGGTGGAGGTGAGGATCCAGCGGGCAGCGGCCAGCACGGTGCGCCGGTACCGAATGCGCGGTACATAGGGCAGGCTGCGGGCTGCACCGAGATCGAATCCTCTGAGTACCGCGCTGCGCGCGTCGGCGACCTCGGCGAGGAACCGGGCCAGCGGCGGGCTCTGGAAAGTGGTGTCCAGAGCGTGCGGAATCCGGGGGATCACCCGTCGGCCGGTGGAACGCTGAACCAGATACATCTGGTCGGCGTCAGCAGTGACCGCCAGGTCGTCCACACCGATCACACCGAGACCAGGATGCACCGGATCACCATGCTCCGACAGTGATACGACGTCCGGGAGCAACGGCGCGACGCGCACCACGTTCTCGTTGTGCGGTCGGCGCGGTGGAAACGACAGCTGCACCGCTACCACCTCGTCCTGCGCCGACTTCTCAGGCTCCGCGGTGTAGGTCGCGGCCAGCCGTGCCTGGTCGGCGTCATCGAGCAGGCGGGCAAACCGTCCGGCCATGCTGGTGGGGGTGCGCGGCGCGGCGGTGACCCGCAGCCCGAAATCACCTCGGTCGATCGCCTCGGTCGATGCGGCGTACACCGCGACACCGAGTTCGACACGCTGCGGTGGGACGATGTCGGCGTGCTCCCCGACGGTCAACGCCTCGATGTCGGCGTCGGTCAGCGTGATCTCCTCGGCCTCGCCGAGGGTGGCCTGTTGGATCAACGCCAAGAGGACGGTGTCACGCTCGGTCAGCATCCGCCAGGAAGGCCTGGCCCGCGGCGCACCGAGGTAGCCGCTGGGGTATCCCAGCCCGGAGTCGGCGACCAACTCCCGCACCGGCACCAGCGCACCGGGACCGAATCGGTCAAGAAACCGGCGGTGGTAGTCCAGCCAGGCCGCCGAGCCGAACGGCTGGGTGGTCACACGCAGCAGCACGCTCGCAGCGAGCGCGACCTCGGTCAGCACCCGCTCGGGGAGAGCGATCCTCGCGTCGAGCCGCATGTCGACGGCCAGCACGTGACCAGGGCCGGGGACGAGGGCGGTCATCCGCGCGACGACTGCCCTCCGGATCTCCGCGGCCTGCTCAACGTCGCTGGCGCTGTTGTGGCGGGCCAACCGGGCGCTGATCTCATCGAGTTCGCGCAGCAGCACGACGACGTCGGCCAGATCCTCTCCTCCGGCCGTACGTAGTGCGCTGATCAGATGGGCCAAGGCGTCGACGGTCGTCATCGCTGGCCGCAGGCTCGTAATCAGCAAGCCCCCGTCGACCAGGCCATGCAGCAGTACATAGATCTTGTCCGGAGAGGCTGACGCGAACCGGGCGGTCATCTGGGCGGCGAGCGCGTCGAACCGTATCGGCGAGCCAGCCGCGGCCAGTGCGAACTGCACCGGCCGGTTGAGCCGCACCGACGACTCCCGCAGCGGCCCTGGCGCGGAGGCACCCACTTCGGCCCGGCGGTGCACGATGACGCGGCCATCACGCACGATCCTTGCGCTGTCGGCCACCACCATCAGCCGCGGGCGCAGGCCAGAGTGCCGCTCAAGCCGGTCGATCAGCGTCGTGAGCCATTCGGCGTCCGCACACACCACAGCCCGGTGCTCGGCACCCACGTCGGCCATCGCGGGTCCAATGGCGATGACACCGACTCCGGCGAACATACCGAACGGGGTCGCGCGCCGCTGCCAGCGCAGCAGGTAGGACGCCACGGAGAGGATAGCACGGCGCAACTCCTTCACCGAGTGGGGCCCGGCACCATCGTCGAGGAGCTGGTCGATGCGCGCACCGAGGGCAAGACTGGCCAATCGCAATGCCTCGCGTATCTCCGAGCGCGCCCACACCTTCGCCAACCATGCCCGGCCTTCCTGCTCGACGGCGTCGGCATCGGACAGGTTCAGGTGCGTCGGCGGGTCGAGGTCGCCGGGGTCGGTGGTAGCACGAACCAGGACAAGGCCGGTGTGCTGGTAGCGCGTGGACACGGTTATGGTGATTCCATCTCCTCGCCCGGTCGGGAGCCGTTGCCGTCGGCACCTGAGGACTCGGGCACCGACGGCAGTCGGCTGGTTCAGAACGGGTCGTTGGAGCCGGTGCTGCACGCGCTGGTGCTGCAGGTGTTGCCCACGGCAACGTCATGTTCACAACCCGTAGTTGCCCGTCACTCTAAGTGGCCAGGAATGGGAGCACCCTCATCCGGTCCCGACATATCCGCTCGGTGGTTTCCTTAATCGTATCGACACCGTTCAGCCGGAGGATTCCGAT
>JBBSQN010000019.1:0-50674 GCA_038257875.1 Mycobacteriales bacterium | reverse complement strand
CCGCCCGAGGAACAGGATCTGGGCAACTCGGCCGGCGCCGCGCCCGACGACGAGAAGCGCGCGCCGGGCGACTTCAGCAAAGCGAAAGCGCGGAACAGTCGTTAGGCTTTCGCGTTGTAGCCGGGGGGGGGGGGGGCGCCCGGGGGGGGGGGGGGGGCCGGCGGGGGGCGGCCGGGGGCGGCGCCGGGGGGGGCGGGGGCGGGCGGCCGGGGGGGCGGGGGCCCCCCCCCCCCGGGTCCAAATTCGCACCCGCACCCCGTCCCGGCTAGATCAGTCCGGGGGCCACCTCCTCCTGCGCCCGGGCGTAGGTGTCCTCGTGCTCGTCCTGGTACCGCTGCCAGGCCTGCGCGTCCCAGATCTCCGCACGGCTGAAGGCGCCGATCACCACGCACTCCTTGGTGAGCCCGGCGTAGCGCCGCAGCTCCGGGGTGAGCGCGATGCGGCCCTGGGCGTCCGGGTTCTGCTCGTCGGTGCCGGCGAAGAGGTTGCGCTGGAAGGCCCGGGCGGACTCGCTCGTCAGCGGCGCGGACGCCACCGTGCGGGCCAGCTCCGTGAAGGCTTCGCGGGTGAACACGTACAGGCAGTGGTCCTGCCCCTTCGTGATCATCAGCCCGCCTCGCAGCTCGTCGCGGAACTTCGCGGGCAACGTGAGCCGCCCCTTGTCGTCCAGTTTCGGGGTGTAGGTGCCGAGGAACACCGGCCCACCTCCACCTGCGCCCCGTCATGCCCCAACGATCACCACACTACCCCACTTTCCACCACCGTCAACCGCTATGACCCGGGTTTTACGACCCCTGAGCAGGAAGAAGCGCAGTTCATAGCGGTGGGGAAAGGTGGGGGGCGGTGCCACGACCACCCGCGTACCGGACCCGGTGGGCTGTCCAGACCACACCTCTGCGTCCGGATGCCCGCCGACCGGGAGCCATGCCGGGGACCTGCAGCGGCTGCGGTGGGGCACAGTGGGGGACCTGCATCGGCCGAAGTTCCGCGCCGCTGTTTGGCAGACTGGGTCCGCTCTGGCCCGCAAGGGAACGAGGGCGACGAGCGGGAGGAGGACGGGTGACCACCACGAGCAGCCGCGTCGCGGTGGCCGGTGCGGCCGCCAGCCTGGCCACGGTGGCCGACCTGGGCGGTCGCGTCGCCGCCAACGTGGCGCGCGTCATCGTCGGCAAGCCCGAGGTGGTGCGGATCGCGCTGGTCGCCCTGCTCGCGCAGGGCCATCTGCTGGTCGAGGACGTACCCGGCGTCGGGAAGACCTCGCTGGCCAAGGCGCTGGCCCGCTCGATCGACTGCTCGGTCAGCCGCGTGCAGTTCACCCCCGACCTGCTGCCCGGCGACATCACCGGCATGTCCATCTATAACCGGCAGACCAGCGAGTTCGAGTTCCGACCCGGCCCGGTGTTCGCCAACGTCGTGATCGCCGACGAGATCAACCGCGCGTCGCCCAAGACGCAGTCGGCGCTGCTGGAGTGCATGGCCGAGCACCAGGTCACCGTCGACGGCACGACCTACCCGCTCGCGAGCCCGTTCCTGGTCCTCGCCACGCAGAACCCGATCGAGATGGACGGCACCTACCCGCTGCCCGAGGCGCAGCGCGACCGGTTCACCGCGCGCGTCAGCGTCGGGTACCCGGACCTCGCCGCGGAGCTCGCCATGGTCGACGAGCACGCCGCCGCCGATCCCCTGTCGACGCTGAGCCCGGTCACCGACGCGCGGTGCGTCGCGTCGGTCATCGAGGCCGTGCGCCGGGTGCACGTCGGCCCGGAGGTGCGCCAGTACTGCGTCGAGCTCGTCGCCACCACCCGCAGGATCCCGGAGCTCCGCCTCGGCGCCTCGCCCCGGGCCACCCTCCAGCTGGTGCGCGCGGCCCGCGCGCAGGCGGCGCTGGCCGGTCGCGGCTTCGTCGTGCCCGACGACGTGCAGGCCATGGCCGTGCCCGTGCTGGCCCACCGCCTGCTGCTCACCTCGGACGCCCTGGCCTCCCGCCGATCGGCCACCGAGATCGTCTATAGCCTGGTCAGCCGGCACGTGGTGCCCGCCCCGGGCCGACCCGGCCACTAACCGCGGTGGGCCTCACCACCCGGGGACGCTGCCTGCTCGCCGGGGGCGTGGCCACCGCCGTGTGCGCGGTGGCCCTCGACGAGCGCGACCTGCTGCGGGCCGGCGCGTTCGTGGCGCTGCTACCCCTGCTGGCCCTGCTGCTCATCGTGCGCGCCCGGCGCAGCGTCCGCGCGCAGCGACGGCTCACCCCGACCCGGCTGCCGGTCGGGGCTGCGGTGGCCGTCGGGTTGCGCCTGGCGGGTGGCCCACTGCTGGGGACGCTCCGGCTGGCCGACACCGTGCCCGACGCCGCCGGCCCGCAGCCAGGCGCGCCGCCCCGGTTCGCGATGTACCGGCTGCCGAGCCGCGGTGGCGCGCTGCTGACCTATCCCCTCCACCCGGTGTTGCGCGGCGTGCACCGCGTCGGCCCGCTCCTCGGCCGGGCCACCGATCCGCTCGGACTCGCCGAGCTCGACTACGAGCTCACCCCGGTCGACCGGCTGCTCGTGGTGCCGCGCGTGGTGGGGCTGTCCGGGCTGCCGCCGGCGCTGCACCCGGGTGAGGGCACCCCGGGTGCCGCGCTCGCCCACCAGGGCCAGGGTGCCTCGGATGTGCTGATCCGTCCCTACCGGCGCGGCGACGAGCTGCGCCGGGTGCACTGGCGCAGCACCGCCCGCCACGACGAGCTGATGGTGCGGTTGGAGGAACGACCCTGGCACGGCGGTATGACGGTGCTGCTCGACCGCCGGTACGCCGGTCATCGGGGCCACGGTGGCGCCTCCAGCCTGGAGTTCGCGGTGAGCCTCGCGGCCAGCATCTGCGCGCACCTCATCGCATGTGACGAGCCGGTCGTCCTCATCACCGCCGACGGCGTCGAGCTCACCGGGCCTGGCCACGTCACCAGCCCGGAACCCCTGCTGGACGCGCTCGGCACCCTGGTGCCGTCGGCGCGCACCGACCTGCGCGGTCCGGAGCTGAGCTCCGGGACCGACATGCTGGCCATCCTCGGCGCCGCCGGACCCGGCCAGCTCGCGACGTTGCTCGCCCGCCGGCCCGGCGGCGGCCACGCCGTGCTGCTGGACACAGCTACCTGGGAGCCGACCGCAGCACCCAGCCCGGTGGCCGACAACGCCGCCGTCCTGCGCCGGGCCGGCTGGCGCGTCGTCGTGGCGAGGGCCGGAACGACACCCGACCGAGTCTGGGCCGACCTGACCGCCGGAGCCGCTCCCGACCGGCTGCGGGCAGGTCCACCATGAGCCCACCAGCCGGCAAGCCACCATCCGGCACAGCCCCGACGGTGTGGATCGCCGCGATCGGCTCCGGCGTCGCGGTGCTGCTGGCGAGCGCTCCCGTGACGGCCGTCGTGCAGGGGTCCGGCTGGCTGCGCCATGCCGTGGCCGTGGCTGTTCTCGTCGCAGCAGCAGGCATGCTGGTGCACCACCTCGGGGCGCTCGCCGTCGCCACCGGGCAATGCGCCACGGTTGTTGTGTTTCTCACGGCGGTGTTCACCGAGGACGGGGTACTCGGCGTGCTGCCGGGGCCCGGCGCCTGGCGTGAGTTCGGCGCGCTGATCGCCGGGGCCGGGCAGCAGATCGCCACCGGCATCGCCCCGGTGCCGGCCACCCCGCAGATCCTGTTCCTGGTGACGGCCGCCGTCGGGCTGCTCGCTGTCGGCGTACATCTGGCTGCCGTGAACACCGCCGCCCCCGCCGCAGCCGGGGTGCCGCTGCTGGCGGTGTTCGCCGTGCCTGCCGCACTCGCCGACGAGCTGCTGCCCTGGTGGGCGTTGGCCGCGGCCGCGGCCGGCTTCGGGCTGCTCCTGCTGGTCGGCGACGGGGCCCGGCGTCAGTTCGGCAGCGGCGCCATCCTGGTCGCAGGCGCCGTCGTGCTGGCTCTCGGCATCGGTGCGGGGGCAGGCGTCGTCGGGACCGCGGGGCGCTTCGACGGCGGCACCGGCGGGTCGAACAGCTCGATCGGGTTGAGCCCGTTCACGGCACTGCGCGGGCAGCTCGAGCAGGCCAGCCCGGTGGAGCTGCTCCGGGTCCGCGGCCTGCGCCAGGTGAGCTACCTGCGCGCCCTGACCCTGAGCGAGTACGTGCCCGACACCGGATGGCAGGCGACCAGGCCCGCGCCCGGAGTGCCGCTGCCCGGCCCGATCCGGCCCGAACCGCCCGCCGTCTCCGGCGACCTGGTGGATGTGCAGGTCGAGAACGTCTCGTTCCGGGATTACTGGCTACCGCTCTACGGCCGCCCCGTCGAGGTCACCGGGCTGGCCGAGTCACGGTGGGTCTACGACCCGAGCACCGGCACGGCCTATGCGGGCCGTCCCCAGCAGGAGGACAGCTGGGAGCAACGAACCCGGCTGTCCGTACCCTCGGTCACGCAGCTCCGGCAGGCCAACGGTGCCACCGGCGCCGGACCGGAGTACCTGCGCACCGTGGGGGTGGACCCCCGGGTCGGCGCGCTCGCCGTGGAGGTCGTCGCGGGGCGCGACACCTCCTTCGACCGGGCGCTGGCGCTGCAAGAATTCTTCACCGGTGCGGGCAGCCCGTTCCGCTACAGCTTGCAGACCGCACCAGGGGGTGGCGACGACGCGCTGGTGGAGTTCCTCACCAGCGGCCGGGTCGGGTACTGCGAGCAGTTCGCCTCCGCGATGGCGGTGATGCTGCGGACGGTCGGCATCCCGGCCCGGGTGGCGGTCGGGTTCACCGCCGGATCCGACGCGGGCGGCTACCGCTCGATCAGCACCTCCGATGCGCATGCCTGGGTGGAGGCCTGGTTCCCCGGCGTCGGCTGGACGACGTTCGACCCGACCCCTCTCACCGACGGCCGGACAATCACCCCGCCGTACGTGTTGGAGGCCAGCACCGAGACCTCGGGCAGCGACGCCGTTGACGACGGGCTCCCGCTGAGCCAGCCGGCCGAACCGGAGCCGACACCTGCGCCTGCCGCAGCGGATCAGTCGGGTCCGGACGCCGCCGGCTCGTCGCCCACCGAGGGGGATGGCCTGCCCGGCTGGCCATTCGCGATAGTGGCGCTGACCGCCGTCGCCGCGAGCGTCCCGGCCGCCCTGCGCGCCTACCGGCGCCGGCGACGACTCACCGCTGCCGGGTCGGGCGGTCCGGGTGCGGCGGCTGCGGGTTGGGCGGAGCTGCTAGCCGAGTCCGCGGACCGCGGGACGTCGATTCCGCCGAGTGACACGGTGCGCGGTGCCGCCCGGCGGCTGGTCTGCGAGCACCGGCTGGATGCGCGGTCGCAGCAGGCGCTGCGCGAGGTAGTCGGCGCGGTGGAGTCGAGCTGGTACGGCGGTGCCCACCCGGACGCGGGTGAACTGGACGGGCCGGTCCGCGCGGTACGGACGGGGATCGTCGCGGGCAGCGCCATCTCACCGTGGAAGCGGCTGTTGCCCCGATCGGTGACGCGCTGGCCGGGTGCGGTGAACAGGCGCGCTATTCCTGCTCGAACCTCCGACGGAAGCGCTCCTCCATGCGGCCGGTGAACCGGTTCTTGTCGAGCTCGGTCTCCGTGACCGGCGGCGCCTGACCGCCGGAGCCGACGGAGGTGACCGCGAGAACGGCGCCACCGAGCATCACGAGGAAGCCGACGACACTGAGTACCGGGAAGCTGGACGCCAGCCAGAGTTGGGGCACCGCGACACCGACGACGAGCAGCACCAGGCCGACGACGAAGAGGGCGATGCCCTGGCCACGACGGCGGCGAGTGGGTCGGCTCAACCGTCCGCCGCGGACGGTTGAGACGAACTTCGGGTCCTCGGCGTAGAGAGCGCGCTCGATCTGCTCGAGCAGCCGCTGCTCGTGCTCGGAGAGGGGCATAGCTACCTCCGGCACTGGTCGTCCTGTCGGGTCATTGTCGATGGTGCCGGAACGACGCGACGAGCGCCCGGGAGTGGGCGTCTAGTAGAGAGGATACGAGTCCGAGGGCTCGCCGACTACCCGGACTCGTCAAGCGGACGGGTCCATTTCCCGGCCATGATACTGCGGGGGGATGAGCAGCGAGCCAGCGCGTCAGCTGCGGCGCCCGCAGCAGCGGGAGCTGGCACCCCACAGCAGGGTCATCTCGGCCGGCGCGCGAGCGCGTGCAGGCGGGCGGCCACCTCGCGCAGCGGTGCCGCGGCCGCGGCCAGATCCTCCAGCTCGCCCACCGCCTGGGCGGCGGCAGGGCCACCGTCGCGCACAGCACCGGGTACCCAGCAGTCGAGAACACCGTCGCCCTGCAGCACCTCGACCTGCAGCGAACCGCCCGCCTCCAGCAGCTCGCACAACGTGGCGGCGTCAAGCCGCCGACGCAGGGCGTCCTCCGGGCCGAACCGGCCGAGCGGATCAGTGAGCAGGGCGCGTGCCTCGTCGAGCTTGCCACCCAGGGTGCGGGTGAGCACCGCGGCGTAGCGACCGGCGACGAGCACCGACACCGCCGCTCCCGGCGCGGTGGCCCGGGTCAGCGCCGACACCGCCGCGGCTGAATCATCGACCATCTCCAGCAGCCCGTGGCCGAGTACCAGGTCGGCACCGCCGGCCGGGGCCACGTCGGCAAGCGCGTCGACGTCCCCCTGGACCGGCGTGACCAGCTCGCGCACCCCGGCCTCCCGCGCCCGCCGGTGCAGGGCCGCAAGCGAGTTGGGACTGCTGTCCACCACGGTGACCGCGCACCCCAACCGGGCCAGCGGCACCGCCCACGTCCCGCTGCCGCCGGCGACGTCGAGCACGCGGGGGGCGATGTCCGGCCGCCGGGCACGTACGCGCATGACCTCGGCCGCCAGCGCGCGGTGGACCGCGCCACCGCTGGCCACCCCAGCCGACACTCCTGCCGCGACAGTCACCATCGAAGCCTCACAGGGACAGCGTAATGCGCGGGGTGGAGGGGGTAGGTTGATCGCCGTGCTGGTCGTCGCGACGTTGAGCCTCAAGGGCGGGGTGGGCAAGACCACAGTGGCGCTCGGCCTTGCCGGAGCTGCCCAACGGCACGGCGTGCGCAGCCTCGTGGTGGACCTCGACCCCCAGGCCAACGCCACGCTCGCGCTGGACCCCGGCCCGACGATCGCCACCGTGGCAGACGTGTTGGACGAGCCCCGCCGCACCGCGCTGCACGACGCGATCGCCCCGAGCGGGTGGGGCGAGGGCCTCGACGTGCTGGTCGGCGCGGAGCAGGCCGAGCGGCACAACCACCCCGAGCCCAGCGCCAAGCAGCTGGGACGGTTGTCGCGGGCCCTGCAGCGGCTTGCCGATACCGACGGCCTGGGCACCGCAGACACCGGTACGGACACCGAGCCGAGCGCCGACGAACCATACCGGCTGGTGATCATCGACTGCCCGCCGTCACTCGGTCAGCTCACCCGTAGTGCCCTCGTCGCGGCACAGCGGGCCGTGCTCGTGACCGATCCCACCATGTTCGCCGTGTCGGGTGTGCAGCGCGCGTTTGAGGCGGTGCAGACGACGCGGCAGTCCAGCAATCCCGATCTGCAGCCGCTCGGCGTGGTGATTAACCGGGTGCGGCCACGCAACACCGAGCACGATTTTCGGATAGCCGAGCTCCGCGAGCTGTTCGGCCCGCTGGTGCTCACCGGCCTGCTGCCCGACCGTTCGGCGATCCAGCAGGCGCAGGGTGCCTGCCTACCCATCCAACGCTGGGACACACCGGGCGGGCGGGAGGCCTCGGCAGTGTTCACACTGCTCTTGGGCCGGGTGCTACGCAGCCAACGGCCCCGGCGGGTGCGCAGTGGGACGACGGCGCAACCGGGAACGCCTTGACTGCCAACCGACAGACTACGTTTGCCACACCTCGGCGAGGTTCCCTCGGGCGCGACGTGCCGCCTCATCGCACCGGCACCGCCGCCCTGACAAGCCCGAGGAACTGCTCCGCCGCCCGCAGCAGGTCGTCGGCCTCGCGCCGCCCGACGAGCCGCGCGATGCCCGCCTCCGCCGCCGACCTGGTAGCCGAGCAGGACGCGAAGAACAACGTCCACTCGCTCAGCTCCGGTGCGACCTCGGCCAGAAGCGCCCAGACGTTGCGGGCCGACCCGCGGCGCGGGCTCGGCCGGGCGTGCACCGCGAGCACGGCAGCCGCCCCGCG
This sequence comes from Mycobacteriales bacterium, assembly GCA_038257875.1. Lineage (GTDB taxonomy): Bacteria > Actinomycetota > Actinomycetes > Mycobacteriales > Pseudonocardiaceae > Pseudonocardia. The sequence goes on along the minus strand of JBBSQN010000019.1, from coordinate 42,547 downwards.
AAGCGCGGCAAGGTAGGCCGCCGGGTAGCGCAGCAGTGGGTCGTCCTCGCGGTAGGCCTCGGCGAGGCCGTCGGCCGCCTGCCGGAGCAACCCCAGAGCCGCTCGTGACGTGGGCGCCGCGGCCGGTGGACGCTCCGCTGCCGCCCGGGCGGGTACCTGCGGGCCCGTCACCCGCGTGGTTGTGACCGTCATCTCGCACTCCTCAAATTCTGCGGACCCAAGCCCGCCCTCAATCGGCGACCCGCACCAGATCCCAGACCCCCGGGCCGGCGCGCATCCGCAGGACGTACTCCCGAGCGGTTGCCTCGGGATCGCCTTCCGACCGCGCCAGCACCCGCCAGCACCGAAGCTGGTCGCCCCCGATGGGTTGTGGGGAGGGAAACGGCCAGGGCGACTCCTCGGTCCAACGCTCGCGCACGGCCGTGACCAGGAAGCGCGGCCCCTTCTTCAGGGGCCGGCGCTGAAATTCGACTGGCTCCCCCTCGCGCCACCGAACATGGATCGGAGTGGGCTGGCGGGAACCGAAGACCTTGCTCAAGGTGTTCACCCGTCCTCCCCGCTTGCGCCCGTCGGACCGTTGCGCGTTGATGCTGCAACCGCTCGGGGCTTCTCCTGCCCGCTCATGCGCGTACGCTCCCTCCGACTGGCACTGCAAACGGCGGGCCCGGTGGGTGGGCGCTTCCCCCGGCCCCCCACCGGGCTGACTCGATCGAACACATGTTCGATCGGCCTCCAGTACAGCGCGTCTTCCGCCCGGCGTCAAGTCGCGTTTCACCAGGGCGAGACCGTCGCGCTCCGCCGTGGTGTGATGGATACCGTGACCACGGCCCCGGCTCGCCAGCTCGTGCAGCTCGGCCCGGATGAGCTCACCACCCGCCTCACCGAGGCGCTACACGTCTATGTGAGCGCGATGGGGTATCCCGCGAGCACCGCGCACCAGCGCCGCAGCCTGTGGCTCGAGCACGTCCGCCGGCCGGGCTGGCGCGCCGTCGGCTGGCTCGACGCCACCGGGGCCTTGCTGGGCATCGCCTACGGCTATGCCGGAAGCCCCGGTCAATGGTGGTTCGAGGAGGTGCGCCACGGGTTGCGGGGCGCGGGTCCCGAGGCGCAGCTGTGGCTGCGTGACTACTTCGAGCTGACCGAGCTGCACGTCCGCCCGGAGGCACAGGGCCGCGGCCTGGGTGAAGGTCTGATGCGGGCGCTGCTGGTCGGCTCCGACCGGTCCCGGGTGCTGCTGTCGACGCCTGAGTACGGGCGAGGGCGGCCCGGCCGGGCCTGGCGACTATACCGGCGCACCGGTTTCCGCGACGTCTTGCGCAAGCACTGCTTCACTGGTGACGACCGCCCGTTCGCCGTGCTCGGGCGGGAGCTACCGCTGGCCCCCGCCACGGCTGCCGAAGACTGACACCATGGCGGCGAGCGCTCGACCAGGGTGCGCGGGAGTTGTCCGACCGCGATGGCACGATGTCGACGTGGCGCCCCCGACCAGCACCGTCCGCCCTCGTATGCTGCCGCTGTTGCTGCTGCTGGCCGTTGTGGTGGCAGCAACACTGCTCGGCGGATGCGCCCGGGTGCGCGCGGCGCTGGCGGTACAGCCGGACGACACCGTCAGCGGCGAGGTTGTCCTCGCCACGCCGGAGAAGGCACCCGATGACCCCGGCCCGACGATCACCTTGCCGCCCGAGCTGGAGTCGGAGATTGACATCTCGGAGTACCGCCAGGACGGCTACGCCGGCTCGGTACTGCGCTTCAAGGAGTTGACGTTCGACCAGGTGTCGACCTTGAACCAGGCAGCGGGACCGGCGGGTGACGCCGTTCGGCTGGACGTGCGCCGGGCCGGCGGCCGGGTGCTGGTGAGCGGCGCCGTTGACCTCACCACCGTGTCGGTGGACCGGGCCGATTTCCAGCTCAAGATCAGCTTTCCCGGTCAGGTCCTGGAGTCCAACGGCGTCGCCGACTCCGGCACCACGAGCTGGACCTTCACCGCCGGCGAGGTCGGCGACGTCAACGCCGTCGTCGCCTACGGCGACCCGGAGGCGCCCTCGGCCCTCAACTGGACACTCGGCCTCGGCGGCATCGTCGCGATTGCCGCCGCGGCCGTGGTCGTGCTCGCCCACCGCAGCCGCAACCCGCCACTCGGCCCACCCGTTCGCTGATGACCCGCACGCTCCCCGGGCCGACCGACCACGTCGTGATCGTCGGCGCGGGCCTGTCCGGCCTCACCGCGGCCCTGTACCTGCTCGGCGCGGGCCGCGACGTCACGATCGTCGAACGCGCCGCTCATCCCGGCGGCCGAGCTGGTCGCCTGGACCTGCACACCGCTCGCGGGAGCTACCAGGTCGACACCGGTCCCACCGTGCTGACGATGCCCCATCTGCTCGACGAAGCGTTTGGTGCGGTCGGCGAGGAGCTCTGCGCACGCCTCGACCTCGTCGAGCTCGACCCCGCCTACCGGACGCACTTCGCCGATGGTTCCACCATCGACGTGCACACCCGCGCCGAGGCGATGGAGGCCGAGGTCAGGCGGGTGTGCGGGCCCGCGGCCGCCGACGGCTACCGGCGGCTGCGCAGGTGGCTTACGAAGCTCTACCGCGCCGAGATCGACACCTTCATCAGTGCGAACTTCGACTCCCCGCTCGACCTGCTCGGCTCCGACCTCGTCCGGCTCGCGACGCTGGGCGGTTTCGGGCGGCTGGGCCCGCGGGTGGCCCGGTACCTCCCCGACGAGCGCTTGCAACGAATCTTCTCCTTCCAGTCCCTCTACGCGGGCGTGCCACCGCAGCGGGCGCTCGGCGCCTACGGCGTCATCGCCTACATGGACACCGTCGGGGGGGTCTTCTTCCCCCGGGGCGGCATGCGGCAGGTCGGGCAGGCGCTGGCCGACGCCGCGGAGCACGCCGGCGCGACGATCCACTACGGCCGCACCGTCACCGGTCTGGAGCGACGCGGCAGCCGCGTCACCGCCGTCCGACACCGCGGCTCCGACGAGAGCCTCGGGGCGACCGAACGACTCAGCTGCGACACCGTCGTGCTGACACCGGACCTCCCGGTGGTCTACCGGCTCGTCGGCCGCACCCCGCGCCGGCCCGTCACCCTGCGGTACTCCCCCAGTGCTGTCGTGCTGCACGCCGGCCTGAGCCGGGCCCGGCCCGAGCTTGCCCACCACACGATCTCCTTCGGCGCCGCCTGGCAACACACCTTCCGCGAGATCATCGACGAAGGTCACCTGATGAGCGATCCGTCACTGCTGGTCACGCGGCCGACCGCGACCGATCCGACGCTCGCCCCGGCAGGCTCCGAGCTGCTGTTCGTGCTCGCCCCGTGCCCGAACACCGACCGCGGGCCGCTGGACTGGGCCCGCATCGGGCCGTCCTACCGCGACGAGCTGCTCGAGGTCCTGGCCGCGCGCGGCCACCCCGGGCTGGACGCCATCGCAGGCGACATGGAGGTGTCGCGCCTGGTGACACCCGCCGACTGGGCGGCTGACGGGCTCGCCGCAGGCACCCCGTTCTCCGCCGCTCACACGGTCGCCCAGACCGGACCGTTCCGGCCGCGCAACCTCGTGCGGGGTCTGGACAACGCCGTGCTCGCGGGCTGCGGCACCACGCCCGGCGTCGGCATCCCCCCGGTGCTGATCTCCGGCCGGCTGGCCGCCGCGCGGATCACCGGCGCGGCCGCGGGAACGCACCGGGTGCCCACGTCGCGCTGACACCTGCCGTGCGAGCATGTATCGCGTCATGAAGCCACCATCACTGGTCGACGAGCCGGCGCGGCTGGCCAGGCCGCCGGGTGCGCGCGCCCCAGCTCCGTCGTGGCGCGCCTGGTTCGGCGACCCACCGCGAGGCCCGCTGCTGCTCGGCCTGGCCGCGTCGTTGATGATGGTCCTCGGAGGCTTCGGCGCCGGCGGCGTCCTGGTTCGGGATCCGCTGCTGTCGAACTCGGTGCTCGGTTTCTGGCGCTACGGGCACGGCCGCGAGCTCGCCCTCGTGCTCATCTACTCCGGCGTCGCGCTGCTGGTCTGGGCCTGGGTACGGCTGGGTCGCGACGTCTTGGCCCATCGCGCGGGCGGCCGGGCCGTCCTGACCACCGCGGCCACCTGGACCGCGCCGATGCTGGTGTCCCCGCCGCTGTTCACCCGCGACGTCTTCAGCTACCTCGCCCAAGGTGATCTGTCACTCGGCGGGTTCGACCCCTACACGGTCGGGCCGGAGGTGCTGCCCGGGATCTTCACCCAGAACGTCCACTACTTCTGGCAGGACACCCCAGCACCCTACGGACCGCTGTTCATCCTGATCGCCAAGTCGGTGGCCTGGCTGGTCGGCGACAACATCATCGTCGGCGTCCTGCTCATGCGGCTCACCTTGCTGCCGGGGCTGGCCCTGCTGATCTGGGCACTGCCCGAGCTGACCCGCCGCCTCAGTGGCCGCGTCCCCGTCGCGCTGTGGATCGCCGTCGCCAGCCCCGTCATGGTGATCCATATGGTCGGAGGCGGGCACAACGACCTGCTGGTCGTCGGGCTGCTCGCCGCGGGGGCACTCATTGCCCTGCGTGGCGCGCCGGCGGGTGGGATAGCGCTGGTCTCCGCGGCGATGGCGGTGAAGGCCAGCGCCGGCGTCGCGCTGCCGTTCCTGGTGCTGGTGTGGGCAGCCCGGATGTCGGGCCCGCGCAGCGCTCGGATCGCGAAGGCGACGGCGTCCGGCATCGGCGTGTTCGTGGTGGTGTTCGGGACCTGCACGCTCGTGGCCGGGGTCAGTCTCGGCTGGCTGCCGGCGCTGAGCGCACCGTCGATGATCGTCAACTGGATGTCGCTCCCCACGGCCGTGGGCGAGGTCACCCACACAGTCGCCGCGTTGGTCGCCGACCTGCCCAAACAGCCGTTCATCAACGTCGCCCGCGTCGCCGGGGGAGTGGTGCTGGCATGGATCGCGTGCCGGCAGTGGTGGGCGGCGCGCGACGGTGGCCCCGAAGCCGTGTACCGGGCCGGCATCGTGCTGCTGGCGGTTGCGGTGCTGTCCCCGGCGACGTTGCCCTGGTATGTGAGCTGGGGTACGGCACTGCTCGCCATGGGCGCCTGGTCGGCCCGCGGCCTGGCCTGGGTCGTGTTCGTCTCCGTGATGCTGGTCGTGGCCTACTTCCCCGACGGCGAGGACGCGCTCTACCACTGGCCCTATCTGGTGGGCTGCGCGGTGGTGGCGGCGCTCGGGGCCGTGTCCCTGCTCCGCCCCGACCCGCTCCGGATGCGCGTGGTGTCCGCCGCCACGGTCGCGTCCTCCGTCGGTGCCGAGCACCGGCCCAGCTGAGCTCGACGCCGCCGGGATCACCGATCCGGCGCTGCGGGCCGCGTACCTGACCTGTCGCGAGCTCAACGCTCGACACGGTCGTACCTACTTTCTCGCCACCCGGCTGCTGCCCCGCGAGCGGCGGCCCGCCGTGCACGCCCTCTACGGCTTCGCCCGCTACGCCGACGAGATCGTCGACGATCTCGGCGACAATCGGCCCGCCGCGGAGAAGGCCGCCCGGCTCGACGCCCTGTCCGCGGACCTGGCCAGGTCACTGGCCAGGGAACCGACCGAGCGGCCGGTGCTGGCCGCGCTCGCCGACACCGCTCACCGTTACGCGATCCCCCCGCGCCACTTCGCGGACTTCCTGACGTCGATGCGGATGGACACCCACGTCACCGACTACGCCACGTTCGACGACCTCGACGTCTATGTGCACGGCTCGGCCGCGGTGATCGGGCTGCAGATGCTGCCGATCCTCGGCACCGTCGTGCCGCGCGCGGACGCCGAGGAACCCGCCGCGGCACTCGGCGTCGCGTTCCAGCTCACGAACTTCCTGCGCGACGTCGGTGAGGACCTCGACCGGGGCCGGGTCTACCTGCCCGCCGCCGAGCTCGCCGCCTTCGATGTGGACCGCGAGCTCCTGACCTGGTGTCGCCGGACGCGGCGCCGCGATCCACGGGTGCGGCGGGCGTTGGTCCACCTCGTGGCCCACACCCGGACGATCTACCGTCGTGCCAAGCCGGGCATCGCGATGCTGGAGCCCGTCTCCCGAGCCTGCGTTGCCTGCGCGTTCACGCTCTACCGCGCCATCCTCGACGAGATCGAGGCGGCCGACTACCCCGTGCTGCACCGCCGCGTCACCGTGCCGAACCGCCGTCGCGCCGCCGTCGCCGTGCCCGGCCTGATGCAAGCGTTGATCGCTAGGGCCCGCGCGGCTAGAACGCCATGGCCTGCGCGCGGCGCTTGACCTCCCGGTGCCGACCGGCCCGCAGCGACGCCACCGGCGTGCCAGGCAACGAGTCGTCCTCGGCGAACAGCCAGCGCAGGATGTCGGCGTCGGCGTAGCCGCCGTCACGGAGTACCGTGATGGTGCCCGGCAGGCCCTTGACCACGGCGGCACCGTCCAGGAAGTCCGCCGGGACGACGACCTCGCCATCGCGGCGCAAGGACAGCAGGTGACCGTCGCGCACCAGCTGGTGCACCCGGGAGACGGGAAGGGACAGCAACGCGGCGACGTCGGCGGCAGGCAGCGCCACCACGTCGTCGGACAGCACGGACACATCATTCACGGTGGGACACGATGCCACAGCCGCGGCTGCTCCGGGCGGTATTCGGACAGACGGTACCGTCGTGCCCGTGAACGCCCCATCCGCCACCGGCGCGATGCTCGACGCGCGCTACCTGGTCGGGCCGGTACTCGCCCGCGGCGGGATGTCCACCGTCTATCGGGGCACCGATACCCGGCTCGACCGACCCGTCGCGATCAAGGTGATGGAGCCGCGGCTGGCCGCCGACCCCGCGTTCCGAACGCGGTTCGAACGCGAGGCCCGCTCCGCGGCCCGGATCGACCACCCGGCCGTCGTCGACGTCCACGACCAGGGCGACGACGTCGGCGTCGACGGGCCGGTGCTGTTCCTCGTGATGGAGCTCGTGGAGGGCGGCACGCTGCGCGACGTCCTGCGCGCCCGCGGTGCGCTCGGGGTGCCGGCCGCGCTCGCCGTTCTGGATCCGGTGCTGGCCGGGCTCACCGAGGCGCACCGGCTCGGGCTCGTGCACCGCGACGTCAAGCCCGAGAACGTCCTGATCAGCCGCACCGGCGAGGTCAAGGTGGCCGACTTCGGCCTGGTCACCGCGGCCGCGCAGGCGGGGGCCAGCCACGCTGGCATGATCATGGGAACGGTGGCCTACCTGTCCCCCGAGCAGGTCGCGACGGGCGCGGCCGACGCGCGCAGCGACGTCTACGCCGCCGGCGTGCTGCTCTACGAGCTGCTCACCGGCGCGCCGCCCTACACCGGTGACACCGCGATCTCAGTGGCGTATCGGCACGTGAACTCCGACATGCCGGCCCCGTCGCTGATCGCGGGCGACGTGCCCCCCGAGCTCGACGACCTCGTGCTGCGCTCGACCCGTCGGGACCCCGCAGCCCGCCCGGCCGACGCCGCGGCGATGCTGGCGCAGCTGCGCCACGTGGCCGACCAGCTCGAGGTACCACGGGTGCCCGCACCCGTGCCACCGCCGAGCCCGGTGGAGGAGCAGGACACCGTTCCCGCGGGGCCGCGGCGGATTCCGGCGGGAGCCAACGGCACCGGCGTGTATCCCGCCCCGGTCCCGGCGAGCAGCGGCCCCAGCGGCACCCGCACGATGCCCCGTCCCGGCGACGTCGACAGCGCCGAGACGGGCGTGGGCGACGAGCCACCACCGCACCTGCACGCCCGCCGCCGCAGCCGCCGGATCTTCAGCACGTGGATCGCGGTGATCGTCGTGCTCGCGATGATCGTCGCCACCGTGGCCTGGTGGCTGGGCGCCGGCCGGTGGACCGCGATGCCGTCGCTGATCGGGCTGGAGCAGAGCGCGGCGCAGCAACTGCTCGGTGACGCCGACCTCGGCGCCACCGTCACCCTGGCCTACGACGACGGGTTCGACGCGGGGCTGGTGTCGGCCACCGAACCGGCCGCGGACGCCCGGCTGCCGCGCGGCAGCACGGTGACGATCACTGTCTCGACCGGGCGCCCGACGGTGCCCGCCATATCGCCGGGCACTCCCGTGGACGTCGCGCAGCAGGCCGTCCGCGACGCGGGTCTCACCCCGGCGCAGGACGCGGAAGCCGACGAGTTCAGCGACACCGCGCCGGCCGGTACGGTCGTGCGCGCGGATCCCACTGCCGGTAGCGCACTCCCGGTCGGCAGCACGGTCACGCTGGTGCTCAGCCGCGGCCCCGAGCCGGCGGAGGTCCAGGTGCCGCTTGTCATCGGCAAGCAGTTCGACGACGCCGCCAGCACCCTCGACGAGCTCGGCCTGGACGCCGAGAAGCACTCCGCCCTGCCGTTCGAGGTCGACGGCTTCCCGTTCGTCCGCCAGGGCGACCGGGTCGTCGGCCAGAGCCCCGGCCCCGGGGCCACGGTCGAGCGGGGCACGACCGTCACCCTCGACACGCTCTGACCGCGTAGCTGCGGGTTGAGCCCCTGACGGGCCATTCTCAGTTTCGTGACGACTTGCCAGGAACCTGGGTCAGCGAACTGCCGTCCACGGGTCGATGACATCGCACGGGACCGCGGCGAAGTCCCGGACGTTTCGCGTGACGACGACAAGTGAGTGGATCAACGCAGTCGCCGCGATGAGCGCATCAACAACAGGCACGGTACGACCTGTCCGTCCGGCAGCAGCTCGAAGTGCTCCCCATTCTTGGGCAACGGCACGATCAACGGGCACGATGTGGTATCGAGCAGGTAGCTCACAGGCCAACCGGCCGCCTGGCGTCCTCAGACCGCTCGACGACCAGGCCAGAGCCATGCAGCGGTGACTCTGCAAAGAACTCCGCGAGGCTCCCACACCGACTCGACTTGCGCTCCCCCTCCTCCACCGCCACGACCACCACAGCTCGACGCCCGCGACGCGTCACGATCTGGGGACCCTGCTCCGACGCCCGCGCGACCACATCAAGGAACCGAGCCTTGGCGTCGGCGACCGACCACGTCGACTCGTCCGGTTGAGTCATCACGACCTCCTCATGACGGCTATGCTGGTCACGATAGCCAACCGCATGGTATCTGCACCCCGACGGTCTGGCAGATCCCCTGCATCTCTATACCCCTGAGGGTATGGTGGGGTGTGGAGGTCGCGCGATGGAGATGAGTCCTGCCTTGGTGGGCGATGCGCTGGTGCGGTTGCGCCGGGCGCAGGGCCAGTTGGCCGGTGTGATCCGAGCGATCGACGAGGGGGAGGACTGTGCTGCGGTGCTGACCCAGCTCGCCGCGGTCTCCCGTGCCTTGGACCGGGCCGGTTTCAAGATCGTCGCCAGCGGGATGCGGCACTGCCAGGCAGCCCGGGCACGGGGCGAGCAGCCGCCGATGACCGAGGACGAACTGGAGAAGCTCTTCCTCTCCCTCGCTTGACCTGGGCCCGGACTCGCAGCGCGACCGCGTTGCGAGCCAGACGCGGGCAGCAAGGTGTTTGCCAGATACCCCAGTGGGTATCGCTGATGTGGAGGTGATGCGACGTGCAGATGCGCGAGGTTGATGTGGAGCGGTTCGCCACGAGGTGCACCGAGGACGTGACGGTGGTGGATGTGCGCTCGCCGGAGGAGTTCGCCGAGGGGCACGTGCCCGGAGCGGTGAACGTGCCGCTGGAGCAGGTGATCGCGGACGCCGACCGGTACGCCGGTCAGGAGCTGTATGTGATCTGCCAGTCCGGGGGTCGGAGCTCGAAGGCGGCGGAGGCGCTGACCGCGGCAGGTGCGCAACCGGTGTCGGTGACGGGCGGGACCGCGGGCTGGATCGAGTCCGGCCGGCCGGTGGACAGCGGCACCCGGTGATCGACGTCGAAGTGATCGAGACGGCCTCGCTGGGCGACCGCAGCTACCTCGCCTCCGACGGCGAGGTGGCGGTGGTGGTCGACCCGCAGCGGGATGTAGACCGGGTGCTCGCCCTGGCCGGCCGGCTCGGGGTGCGGATCTCGCATGTCGTGGAGACCCACATCCACAACGACTACGTCTCCGGCGGGCTGGAGCTGTCCCGCCTGTGCGGTGCCACCTATGTCGTGGCCCAGGCCGACGAGGTGGGGTTCGACCGCATGGCGGTCACCGACGGAGACGTCCTGACGGTCTCGCCACAGCTGCGGCTGCGGGTGCTGGAGACCCCGGGGCACACCTTCCACCACCTGTCCTACGTCCTGGAGGGCCCCGACGGGGCGCAGGGGGTGTTCACCGGCGGGTCGCTGCTCTACGGCACCACCGGGCGCACCGACCTGCTCGGCGACGAGCACGCCGAGACCCTCGCGCGGGCGCAGCACACCTCGGCGCGCACGCTGGCCGAGGCGCTGCCCGACGGCGCCCAGGTGTGGCCGACCCACGGTTTCGGCAGCTTCTGCACCGCCAGCCCCGCGTCCGGGGACTCGTCCACGCTGGGCCGGGAACGTCAGGTCAACCCGGTGCTGCGGCTGGCCCGTGCCGAGTTCGTCCGCCAGACTCTGTCCGGGCTGGGAGCCTACCCGGCCTATTACGCCCGCATGGGCACGCTGAACACCGCCGGCCCGGCGCCGGTGGACCTGCGTCCGCCGGCACCGGTCGACCCAGCCGAACTGGCGCGGCGGCTGCGCGCCGGGGAGTGGGTCATCGACCTGCGCTCACGCAAGGCCTACCTCGCCTGCCATCTGGCCGGGACCGTCAGCCTCGGCCTGGACGGGCCGATGGCGACGTGGCTGGGCTGGATGGTGCGGCACGACGCCCCGATCACCCTGCTCGGCGAGGATGCGGCGCAGGTCGCCCAAGCCAGACGGGAGCTGGTCCGCATCGGCATCGACCGGGTGGTGGCCGCCGCGAGCGGCACTCCCCAGGACCTGACCGCGGACCCCTCCCAGCTGACCGGGCTGCCCAGCGCGAGCTTCGCTGACCTGGCCGGGGAGCTCGCCGGCCGACGGGCTCCCGACCTGCCGTCAGCCGAGGTGGTGCTCGACGTCCGGCTCGACACCGAGTGGGACGTCTCCCACGTGCGCGGCGCGGTGCACCTTCCACTGCCCGATCTCGCGGACCGGCTGGCCGAGGTTCCACCCGGGACCGTGTGGGTGCACTGCGGCAGCGGCTACCGGGCCACCGCGGCCGCGTCGATGCTCGCCCGCGCCGGGCGCACCGTGGTCGTCCTCGACGACACCTACGCTGACGCCGAGGATGCCGGGGTCCCCCTGACGACCGGCGGCTGAATCACTCGCCGCCCTACCGACGCCTGACCTCAGGAGCCCCGTGATCCTCGCTGGCGTGTTCGGCCTGATCATCGGCGCAGCGGTCGGGCTGCTGGGCGCCGGGGGCTCCATCCTCGCCGTCCCGGCCCTGGTCTACGGCATCGGTCAGCCCCTGGAGGCCGCCCTGTTCGGGTCGTTGCTGGTGGTGGCCGTGTCTGCCGCCGGCGGGCTGGTACCCCGGCTGCGCGCCAAGGTGATCCGCTGGCCGATCGCGCTCGTGTTCGCCGCCGCCGGTGTTCCCGCCGCCCTTGCCGGCGCGGCGGTGAGCAGGTTGTTACCCGCCCAGTGGCTGCTCCTGGCGTTCGCAGTGTTGATGGCTGTCGTGGCGGTGCGGATGTTGCACGGCGACCCCGAAAGCAGCGGCGGTGACGGTGGCGTCTGCCGCACCCGGACCGGTGCGGTGAACTGGCGCAGCTGCCTGCCCAGGGCTCTCGCCACTGGTGCCGCAGTCGGAGTGCTGACCGGGCTGTTCGGCGTCGGCGGCGGGTTCGTCGTCGTACCCGCCCTGATCATCCTGCTCGGGCTGACCGCCACCGAGGCCGTCGCCACCTCGCTGGTCGTCATCACCATCACTTCGCTGTCCGGACTGGTTGCCCACGCAGCTGCGGCATCGACCGTGGACTACCACGTGATCGTGGTGTTCGCCGGCGCCGCGCTGCTGACGTCGCTGGCCGCCGGCCACGTCGCAAACCGCCTCCCGGCCGCCGCCCTGCGTCGCACGTTCGCCTACCTGATCCTGGTCATCGCCGCCGGAGTCGCGACCGCGGCGCTGCTGGCCCCGCCGCCCTGAACACTCTGCCTGAACCCGGGACGGTCAGCCGCGCAGCATCTCCGCGACGAGGAAGGCGAGCTCCAGGGACTGCTGGGTGTTCAGCCGCGGATCGCACGCCGTCGCGTACCGCCCGCAGAGATCGGCATCGGCTATCTCCTGCGCCCCGCCGAGGCATTCGGTGACGTCCTCGCCGGTGACCTCGACATGGATACCACCGGGGTGCGTACCCAACGAGTGGTGCACCTCGAAGAAGCCTTGCACCTCGTCGACGATCCGGTCGAAGTGCCGCGTCTTGTAGCCGCTGGCGGACTCGACGGTGTTGCCGTGCATCGGGTCGCACTGCCAGATGATCTTGTGTCCGGACGCCTCGACCTTCTCCACGATGCGTGGCAGCACGTCCCGGACGCGACCGTTGCCCATCCGGCTGACCAGCGTGAGCCGCCCGGGCGTGCCGTGCGGGTCGAGCCGCTCCACGTACTCGACGGCCTGCTCCGGGGTCGTGGTCGGGCCGATCTTGAGCCCGATCGGGTTGGACAGCAGCTCGGCGAACGCGATGTGCGCACCGTCGAGCTGGCGGGTCCGCTCCCCCACCCACAGGAAGTGCGCCGACAGGTCGTAGAGCCGCGGCTCCTCATGACGGTGGTCCAGGCGGAGCAGCGCGCGCTCGTAGTCGAGCAGCAGCGCCTCGTGCGAGGCGTAGAACTCGACGCTGTGCAGGTTGTGGTCGTCCACCCCGCAGGCGTCCATGAACCGCACGGCCCGTTCGATCTCCGTGGCGATCGCCTCGTACCGCTCACCGGCGGGCGAGGTGCGCACGAAGTCCTTGTTCCAGTCGTGCACGGTCGCCAGGTCGGCCATCCCGGTGGCGGTCAGCGCGCGCACGAGGTTCATCGCCGCACCCGCGTTGGCATAGGCCCGCACCATCCGGGACGGGTCCGGGACGCGCGCGACGGGATCGGCGACCACGGAGTTGACGATGTCGCCGCGGTAGGACGGCAGGCCCAGCACGTCGGTCGGGGAGCTGCGCGGCTTGGCGTACTGCCCGGCGATGCGCCCGACCTTCACCACCGGCATCGACGCGCCGTAGGTGAGCACGATCGCCATCTGCAACAGCGTGCGAATGGTGGCGCGGATGTGCGGCTCGGTGTTGTCGACGAACGTCTCGGCGCAGTCACCACCCTGGAGCAGGAAGGCCTCCCCGCGGGCGACGGCGGCGAGCCGGTCCTGCAAGCGGTCGACCTCGGGCGGCAACGTCACCGGCGGCACGCTCTCCAGGACGGTGCGCACGTGCGCAAGGCCCTCGGCGTCGGGCCAGTCGGGTTGCTGCGCGGCCGGGCGGGCCAGTGCCTCGTCCAAGCGGGCCCGCAGGTCGGCGGGCAACGGGGGCAGCTCGGGCAGTACTTCGACCGGGGCGTCGACGGTCCAGTTCACGATGCCCAAGAGTAGGCCGTACCCGCCAGGGCCTTCTCGTGGGTTCGACCATCAGGAGGGTGAACGCACGCTCCCTTCACCCGAACGGCCCGGTTCCCCAGGGGTCGGTTCGGGCACTCCAGACCCATGGCAACTCTATTGTGGATCCTTGCAGTCGTCCTTGTCGTCGCCGGAATCGTCGCGATCGTCCGGAAGCAGCTGCTCTGGGGCGTCGTGCTCATCGTCGTCGGTCTCCTCGTGGGCCCCGGCGGGGTGAGCATCTTCACCTGACCGGAAGCAACAAGCAGCCTTGATCAGCTTCCCGTCCGCCCGTACCATCAGCGCGCCGGCCAGGAGGTAGCTTCGACCGGTCAAGGCCACACCGATGGTCATGATGTCGCCGTCGACCAGCCCGGCCGCCGCGGACAGCTGTCGACGCTGCCCTCGACGTCCGGGCTTCCAGCGCGACGGTGAATTCAGGCGGCGGCGTTGGCGTCAACGTCTTGAAGCCACCAGCCGATATCCTCCAACCGGTCACCCACGAGGTCCGCCTGCTCGGGTGAGATCACGATGTGCCGTCCCTGCGAGTCGGTGATCGTCACCTCGGGCATCCGCACCGTGATGGTGACCGGCCCCTTCCCGCTGTGCGCCGGGATCTGCCAGGTCTTCTCGACCATGAACTGGTCCATGGCCTTGAGATCAAGCTCTGCTCTGTTCATGCGGACACCATCGAGGGTTGCAGGTAGTGCAAGCAATATTCCGATCGGGTGATTGGCACCGCCTTGCCGTTCGTGCATAGTGAGCGCGCTCCCCTACGCACCGGAGGCACACCGTATGTCCGGCAACCCGCACACCTCGGTCCGGTCCCGTCAGGTGGCCGCCGAGCTGCGGGCGATCCGGGAGCGGGCGCAGCTGTCCGGCGTGGAGGTGGCCAGGCGCCTGGGCATGTCGCCCAGCAAGATCAGCCGGATCGAGACCGGCAACAGCGGGCTGCAGATCGAGGACGTCGCCGCGCTGCTCGGCCTCTACGAGGTACCCGCGGCCACCCGTGACGAGCTGCTCGACCTGGTCCGCCGCTCCGAGGAGCGCGGCTGGTGGACCCGCCAGCCCGGGCTGCCCAAGCTGTGGCGCAGCCTGATCGACTTCGAAGCCAAGGCCACCCGGGTGCAGAACTACGAGGCGCTCTTCGTGCCCGGACTGCTGCAGACAGCCGAGTACAGCAGGGCGATCATCCAGGGCATCGCCCCGACCATCTCCGAGACGGAGCTGGACGACCTGGTGGCATCCCGGATGGCCCGCCAAGCAGTGCTGACCCGCGCCAGCGCGCCGCAGTTCTTCGCGGTGGTCGACGAGGGGGCGCTGCGCCGCCCGGTCGGCGAGCCCGGCGTCATGCACCGCCAGCTGCACCACCTGCTCGGCGCCGCGGAGCGACCACACGTGACGCTGCGGGTGGTGCCGCTGGCCGCAGGGGCACACGCCGGGCTGCGCGGCCCGTTCGTGATCCTGGAGTTCACCGAGGAGCCAGCCCTGGTGTTCGTCGAGAACCAGAGCACCGGGTTGTTTCTGGAGGAGGAGGCCGACCTGGCCGCCTACCGGCTGACGCTGGGGACTATCCTGCACGCGGCCCTTGCACCCGCCGCAACGACCGAGCTGATCGCCCAGATCGCCGCCGAGCTCGGCTGAAAACGATGGGCCGCAGGAGTACTGGAGAGGAGCGCGGGATGCCTGTGCCGGACCCGAACATCACCCACTGGCGGAAGAGCAGCCACAGCAGCGACGTGGCGAACTGCGTCGAAGTCGCCTTCCTCGACGGAGCAGTCGCGGTACGTCACTCCAAGCACCCCATCGACCCCGCGCTGACCGTCACCCCCCAGGCCTGGACCGCCTTCACCACCGCCATCCGCAACGGCGAGTTCGACTGATCCGGCGTAGCTACGGACCCGTGTTGGCTGCAACCGGTCGGCGTCGACGAGGGTCACGCCGTCAGCGCCGAGGTTGCTCAGCAAACACCAGGGTGCAGCCGGACCCCGGTGTCGATCCACTGAGGTTTTCTCAGCAAGGAAGATAGCCGTGTTCGAAATGGGTGAGTACGAGTGCGGCTTGCGCGATCTTGGTTATCCTGCTCGGGCTGACAGTGACATGCTGAAGGGTGACCCAGCGCCCGGTGAGCAGCGCGAAGCCACGTTCACCCCGGCAACGAACCGACCGCAACAAGGCATTACCGGTACGGGTGTTGATGTCGAGCTCGCTGCCGTCAGCGGGTTGCTTCACCGGCGTGTAGACGCCGTGACCTGCACCGTCGTAGCCGGGATCAGCCAGAGTGGGCAGCTCCTTACCAGCCGCGGCGTACAGCGCACCGAGGACATGCTCACGGGCAGCGGTCAGATCGTGAACCGAACCGGGCTCGACCGGAGAGACCCAGGCAGGAAAACCGTCGGGGCGGAAGATGGCTTGGATGTTACCGCCGAAGTCATGGGTCTTGCCCGAGTACCAGGCATTGATGATCTTGCCTTTCGTGCTCGTCTTCTTGACCCGCAGACGGTCGGTGTCGACGACCTTCCCGTCGAGCACGAGGTGGGACCAGCCCTCGTCGTGACCACGCTGCAGCGCGTCGTGCAGGTCGGTGCGCGGGCCGCGAGCACGTCGACGACCTCGTGGGCGTAGCGGTAGGAGGTGGGCTGAGAGATCCCCAGACACTTGCCGATCAGCGGGATGTCGCGGCCGCTCCCAGAACCACACCAGCCCGAACACAGCCTGATCAGCACAGCTCAACGCCCTAGTGCCAGCCGCCGTTCGGGACCTCGAAAAAGTCTTGAACGGATTCCGTGAAAATCCGGGGCCCTGCGCGTTCCTCTAGCACGCAGGCGCCAGCCAGAGGTCTGCCCAGGCAGACCGTCAGTGGTCTGCCGCTGCAGTGCTCTATCGGTCCGACGATCCGAAGGAGGGACCCTTGGCTACCAAAGGTCCTGACGACGAGGACGACGACGGCGACTTCGAGTCGTCCGAGGAGTTCCTCGAGAAGTACTACCACCGTCTGCGCGGCAGCGCGGAGTGGATGGTCGGAGACGGGCACCTCGCCCAGGACATGGTTCAGGAGACCTTCCTGAACCTCTGGCGTCGTTACCAGTCCCGCTTGGAAGACGGGGAGGAGCTCCGCTTGAGCCCCGCCCTCGCCTTCACCGCCCTCCGCAACACCGTGATCAGCTACTTCCGCAAGGAGGCAGCCGAGAAGCGGCGGAGGGACTCGGTCGAAGTCTTCGCGGCCACAACGACCGCACGGGACCCGGCCACCATCGTCACCGAGGACGACGCGACGAGAACGTTCTTCGAGTCGCTGGGTCCGGAGCAGCAGAAGATCACGCTCCTCTTCGCCGGGGGTTACACCCCCGCCGAGATCGGCGACATCCTCGGCAAGGCCGAGGGCACGGTCAACAACCACTTGACCGTGATCAGGAAGGCTCTGAAGAGGTCATTCCCCGACGCTCTGATGCGGCTCTTTCCCCCGAATTGAACTACGACTATGGATGGATGGGTGCAATGCGCAAGGACGCTGCGGCGACCAGCAGTTGCGACACGGCCCCTCGGACCTCCCAGAGGGAGGTGCGCCTGGGCCAGCTTCTGCAACGACCCGAGGACAGGTTCCAGGCCTCCGCCGGCTCCCCGGCCCGCAAGGGCCGGGGACCGGTCCTCCGGCCGACCGAGCGGTCGGAGAACTGGCCAGCAGACGAGCTGGCCGAGGCACTACAACACGCAGAAGCAGGAGATCCCAGCAGCGCACGACGCGCAGCAGAACTCCTAGAACTAGTTGAAGACTTCTCAGCTGCTCAGACGTGGTGGCATCGCGCCGCTGCGCTCGGCGACCGGGACGCCATCAACTACGTCCGAGACGTCCTCAACGGATGACCTGCCGTCGGACCCAGGGCATCCAGATGAGGACAGCACGACCTCGCCTGCGAGTAATGCGACACCCGCACCCAGCGGTTGCTGCAGCAGTCACAGCGAGCAGCAGTCCCGGCAAGTTGCACGACACGGCCAGCGGACTTCAAGGAGTGGGACCACCACGCGCGCTGGCCAACGGGTATCTCTCACACCCAACATGAGAAGGAGGCGAACTGACTCGATGAAACCCCAAGGAAGATGGCACCAACCGCGCTGGGCACTACCACCAGCGCTGTGCTCACCGATGCTGGGCGTCAACGCCTAAGCATCGAGAGTGATAGGCCCGATCTGAAGGTTCTGCCCCCGGGGACGACGCAACTGCGCCCCGGGGGCAGCTTCTATCTCGGCAACCAGCACAGCCGTGATGGATGCGGCCCATCGGCGTTCTCATCCACGACCGCGACGAACGCGGCGAACGGAGGACCGATGGCCACCACCCGCTCCACCAGCTCGGCCCGCTCCACCAGCCCGACCGATCCGGCAGACGCCCCCGTGAGCTCCCCCAACCTGCTCACCATCATCGACGGCTGGGTCCGCGACCCGGCCATCCGCGCGTTCGCCCTCACCATCATCGCGATGGTGCTGCTCGGGCTCGCGCTCATCGTCGGCCTCGCCAGCGGCGCCATCGCCGCGTTCATCACCGCGGTGCTACCGAACGTGACCTCCAGGGTCATCGCTGGCGCCGTCGGCGCCACGGCAACGGGCGGCGGAATCTGGCTATCCCGCCGCCAGCGCATCCGGCGCCGCGCCACCATTACCCCCGAGCCTCCGGCGGCGAGCTCCTAGCCCCCGCTCGGCCCATCGCTCCGCTCGCCGACTGAACGAGGTTGGCCCACCTGGGAGGACTCCGGACGGCAGCCGCAGCTAAGCCGGGTGACTCCGAACGCTCCGGCCAGGCTGACGCATCAGTCGAATACCGCCAGATCGAATACGCGCGGTTACCGGTGGCTCGGCGAGCAGACGCGCCTGATCAATCAACTCCTGTGCCCGTCGGCGTTTGCGAATGCGATCAGCCAAGTCGAATACGGCAAGGGCTGCTGATGGCAGCGACACCACTAGAGCTGTGAGCGAGATCGGGTCGATAACCTTGTCATCGCGACCTGACATATTTTCACCAGTGGGGGCTGCGAGGTCGACGACATTGCAGCCCCAGTCGTGGACTAGTCCGGCAAGCTTCTCTCGTGCAGCTGACAGGTGCTCAGCGGAGTCTGCATTGAGCTGGATCATCATTCCTCGTCATCCCCTTCTGGAAGATTTGCCAGCACCTCATTAATGCTTGCTACCAAGTCGGTACGACCAATTGTGGCGGCAGCCTCCACGCTCTCTAGGAGAACTTGTCGAGCGCCTTGGGCCTGGCTCGCGGCTACCAGAAGCTGGCCGAGTGTCCATCCGATGATGGCGATACCATCTACCCGCTGGAGCTGGCGAAAAATATTGAACGAATCGACCAACTTCGGGAAGGCAGATTCGTAGTTCTGCTGTGTGAGGTCAATCTGCGCCAAGTCCCAGTTCGCTGCGGCAATTCCGTCCAGATCGCCCAGCTTTTTGTTCACCTCTAGCCGTTCACGCTGCATCCTCGCTGCCGTCTCGTAATCTTCTCGACCGGCAGCAATGTGGGCGATCTTGCCCCAGGTGATGGCGATGGAGCGGGGGTCGCCGAGGCGTTCGTAGGTCGGTAGTTCGACGTCTTGGCGGATGCGGAGGGCTTCGTCGAGGTCGCCGCGCTGCCCGATGATGTCGGCGATCTTGCCCCAGGTGATGGCGGTTTCGCGGGTGTCGCCGAGGCGTTCGTAGGTCGGTAGTTCGACGTCTTGGCGGATGCGGAGGGCTTCGTCGAGGTCGCCGCGCTGCCCGATGATGTCGGCGAGGTAGCCCGTGACTGCCGCAACTTCGGTCTCCGATCCGGCCGCGGTGAACAGCCGGTGGGCTTCCTCGAAGAGCTGTTCGGCCTGCACCGGTTCACCTCGGGTGATGAGGCGGACAGCTCGTTCAGTCATGACCCGGGCTTGGTCGAGTGGCTCGACAGTGTCGCTGGTGCGAACCTCGCGCATCGCCCGGTCCAGAAGTTCCTCCCCGTGCGTACCATCGCCACTGGTGAGAGCGGCGTCGGCAACGGCTCGTAACAGGCCGAGCGGCACGGCGTGCTGGCACCGGTCCAGCAGCTCGATGGCGTCGCGTCCGAACTGGGCCGCGTCCTTCGCCGGACCGTCGCGCAGGTGAGCGACGGCTCCCCGGGCGCAGGTGGCGACGACGGTGGGATCGGCGGCGAGCAACCCGAGCCGCGACAGTTGCAGGTCCAGCTGGGATGCTCGGCCGGGTTGTGGCGCGGTCCCGCCCCAGACCGCGAGCAGCGGCGGGGCTGTCACGGTCGCGAGCGCGGTCCGCTCGGTCGGGGTGAGCGGTTCCAGCCGGCCCGCGGCCAGCGGGTTGGCCGCTACGGCGCGGCGGCCCGCTGCGTACGGGTCGGGGTAGGGGTCCAGGAGTCCCAGGCCCCGCAACCGGGTCGGGGACCCACCGACCTGCTCGGCCAGCACGGCGATGATCGCCTCCGGTACCGGCTCGTCGAACAGCGTGATCGCGCGCAGCAGGGCGTGGTGCGCCGGCCCGGCCTCGTCGAGGAGCTCGTCGAGGGCGAGGTTCTCCAGGATCGCCCGCACCTCGACCTCGGAGGGAAGGTCTCCCCGGTGGAGGTAGGACTCCATGCCGGCGACGGCGGCCTCGGCCCGCGCGAGGGGTACCTGCTCGCCGTAGACCAGTCGCAGCCCGATGAGGTCCTGCAGACCGGGGTTACCGCGGCTGACCTCCAGCACCCGCGCGGCCAGCCCCGCCCGTTCGTCCAGCCGGGCCGTCGGGGTGAGCGCCTGCTGGCGGCGTTGCAGCTTACGCTGGGCCACCGACGACAACGGCCGCAACTGCACCGGCTCCAACCGGTCTTCCAGCCCGTCGAGCTGGAACAGGAAACGACTCGTGACCAGCAACCGACTGTCGGTCTCGCCAGGATGGAACGCGCGCAGCACCGCGGCGATCACCCCCGCCTGCTCGGCCGCCACCCGGTGCGCCCCGGCCGGATCGGCCACCAGGATCTGCTCCAGATCATCGATGACCAGCAACAGAGGTCGATGCCTCTGTCCGGCCTGGGCCAGCGGGCCGGACACGAGGTCGATCAGTACCTGCTCGATCGTCTCCGGGCGGTGCCGCACGTCCGGCAACCGGCGGGTGATCAGGTCCCGGGCAGCCGGGTCGGTCCGGACCGCCTCCGCCACCGCGTCCAGGATCGACATCGCCGAGTAGTCACCGAACACCACCGCCACCGCACGATCGGGGAACCGGTCGGCCAGCCGGGCGGCCAGGCTGGACTTACCCAGCCGGCCCTGCCCGTGCAGCAGCACCCCCGCCCGCTCCGTCGAGCGCAGCACGCGCAGCGCCTGCTGCATCTCCGGGCGACGACCCACGAACATCGCCGCCGCGGCCACCGGCACCTGCCCTTTACGGTCCAGGAACATCGTGGTGCCATGCGTGGCCGAGACCAGCGACCGCTTCCGGGTTCCCGCCACCAGCGGCCCCCCACCAGCCGGCCCCCACCACAGCCGCGCCAGATGCCAGTCCGCCCGCAGCACCGGATCGTCGGAGTCCAGCAACGCCCTGCGGGCATCACCCACCGCCACCGCGACATCCACCCGACCGGCGATACCGTGATACAGCTCCTGCGCGAACACCGTGGCCGCCCGGTCGTGGACCGAGCCGTCCCAGCCCAGTACCGCCGGCACCCCGGCCGCCACCAGCGCCGTCGCCAACGAGTGCGCCACCAGAGCACCCCCCGAACCGGGTGTCGTGCCGTCGCCCTTGTGCACCGCTCCCGGCGGTAGATGGTCCCCGGTGTCGGCGCTGGTCGCGGTCAGGCACGCCGAGACGAACACCAACCGCGTGCCGTCCCCGAGCAGCGGCACCAGATCGGTCGCCGTGGTCGGACGATCCCCACCGGTGTCGTTCTCCATCCTCAGCACCGGTTGAGGTGGTGCACCCGCCCGGACCACGCAGCGGTTGTCACCGTGACACGACACGTGCACCACCGGCATCCCACCGGAATCGGCCAACCGCTGCCCCAACTGCTCCGGATCCCCGGTGTCCTCGACCAGCAGGTCGATCCGCGCATCACCCACCGCGGCCAGGATCGCGGCCTCCTCCGCCTCGAAGTCCAACTCACGCTGACCCCGCGGCGCCGACGCCATGAACGCCACACCCAACCGCAACTCACCCAGCTCCGGCCGTCTCCCGGCCGGCCCCAACCGGCGCACCACCGCGAAACGCAGCAACCCGTCCGCGGCCAGGAACCCCCCACCCTCCGGACGGGCCAGCAACTCGAACGGCGCCCGCAGCAACGCCCACCCGGCATCCGACGGCGACCGCGGCCCCGCCACCTCGAACACCAGCGGAGCAGCAGCCCGCTCCAGCAGGGTGTGCAACGCGCCCTGATCACCATCCAGCCACGCGAACAACTCCCGACCCAGATCCACAAACACCCCGTGATCGGAACGGGCCTGCACCGCACGCACATACCGGGCCGACAACGCCTCCAACACCGCCACGTCGTCCGCCAGTAATAGCCGACGGGTCCCGACCCGGTCGTCACCGACCAGCATCTCGAAACCGCCGCTGTCCACCACCAGACCGGTCACGAGCCTCCCCCCGTCGAATCACCGCACCACCGTTGCGTAACGCAACCGCACGACCGAGTAGTCGTCGAGTCCCTCCCCAGTGTTAGGCGCCACCCGCGCGGGGGCCAGCTCGTCCCCGGGAGGGTAGTCGCTCCCTCGGCCGGTCATCGTCCACGCCACGCCGGCCGCGTCAAGGGCGGCCACGACCGTCGCTGCGCGATGCCCTGCGGGCCGACTACGCCTACCTCAGGTCTGGGCACGGTCGTGACCCCCGGCACGCCTACGGCCGAGTCGCTGATCACTCACCTGCGCGAGACGGGGTCGTTCTATCCACCCGGGGGGCGGTAGCGCATGGTCATGGCCGTGGTCGTGTTCTGTCTCAGTGACAGTGAGTGACGATACCGGGGGGTGAGGGTGGCGTAGCGGGCCATCGCCGGTGACGGTGTGTCATCGGTGGGGTGGTCGGACGGAAGGCAGGGGGGAGGCACCCGGGGCCGGGAGGGTGAGCGCCCACCCGTCGATCCCAGGTTGATCACGGCGCGGCGTGGCGGTTGGGGTGGGGGCAACGGAGCCGGGGTAGGACACACGGGCTTATCCAAGGTCCTGCGTCCGAAACCTGGTGGCTCCGTTGCCTGCTCAGTCTGTCATGCCCCAGCCCGCCACGGCGCCTGCCACGGTGTCCTCGGCCGCGTCGTCCATCGAGGACGACGCGGCTGCTGCGGCGCTGACGGTCCTGGTCGGGCGGGCTTGTGGGATGACGCCGCGGGTGGTGGTCTGCTGGAGGCTCTGGCGGAGATCCCCGATCCCCGCAGCAGACGCGGTGTGCGGCATCCGCTGCCGGTGATCCAACGGTGTAGCTAGGGGGTCATTCAGACGGGCTAGCACTGTAACGGAGGGTAGTTACACCACGATCAGTGAGTGAAGTATTCCGAGTGAAGTGCCAGCGAGGTGGGGGTGCTATGACTTTGAGTAACCGCGCGAGCGCAAATGGCGACTGGCGGGTTTCCCACTGGACACGATGGTCGCGCACGGTCGACCTACAGCACGTGGTGTGACATGCGGCACTTAGCCGTGCAAACGCCCGCTCGTACCAACTGATCAACTTCCTTCAGGCCCGGTCTCCACCCCATCACAAGCCACGCCACCCCATCGTCAACAGTCGCAACCGGCTGTCTACAGGCTGGCCCTTGAGTATCCTGCACTTAGGCGTTGCACCCGGTGCAAGGGTGAAGCTGATCATCCAGATCGCCATCGACCCGGAGTGACGACCGGCAGGTTGGGCCGGCTGAGACGGGAGGGAGCGACAAGATGCCTCGCTGGCCGTCAGCACCACCCCCCGGCCAAACAACAGTCCCGGATCCGACGACGCCTCACCAGCGCACGGCCATCACGACTCGGGACTCCAACGCCTCGCCGAGACAAGGCCGATCGTCGGCCTACCGACAATCGCCTCGGCCGCCGCTGTCAGGCGTCACGGGGTGTTTGGTTCGATGTCTGTTGATCGGAACAGGCGACATGGATTTCTCCAGGGGTTGAACCGTGCCGCCGACTGATCGTGCACCGGACATCGTCGGATTCGGCGCGTTGAATATCGATTACATCGCCAGCGCGTCCCGACTGTCCCACAGCATGGCCGAACGGGTCACCGAGTTAACAGCGCGCTTCGAGTGGAACCGTGAAGGTCCGGTAGACGAAACTACGATCACCGATGCCATGCAGAATCTTGGCGCGGCGTCGTTGAACTCCTCGCTAGGAGGTTCAGCCTGGCTGACGATCTTCTCATTGGCCCAGATGCGACTCGGTGTACGCCTCGGCTACGTCGGTACGGTCGGCCGAGTGGAGGCACCTGGACTCTCGTTCATCGGCCAGATGGACGAACTGGACATCGACCGCCGTTGGGTGGGCCGGTACCCGAACCGGCTGTGCGGGCTTTGCTTGTCCTACATCGACGATACCGATCGGGTGATGCTTACCCATCCCGGCGCAAACTTCGAGATGTGCGGTCACATCCAACAGAACTTCGATGAACTTGCAGCCTACCTGGCTTCGGCCAGATTCGTTCACGTCACCTCATTTCTGGATGTGACGACGCCCGCAGCGGTGTTAAAGGTGCTGACCAGGGCGAAGGAGCTGAATCCCTTACTGCGTATCAGCTTCGATCCCGGATTCGACTGGTCCGAACACACAACCCCGGAGATCAACGGTATCCTGGCGCTGACTGATCTTCTCTTCCTGAACTATCGGGAGTTCAAAGCGCTGGGCCGGTATGCGCACGCTGAACCGGATGGCACGATCGCCCGGAAGGTTCTGAGCCGATGCGCCAGCGATTGCACTATTTTCGTCACCAAACGGTATGACTTTGTCGAGGTGTTCCGTGCAACTTCTGACGGAATGCTCGTCCATCCGTTTCAGCTGCGCCAGCAACTGCACGAAACTGAACTGGAAGACGCGACCGGGGCGGGTGACGTCTTCGCCGCCGCAGTGCTTTCATCACTGGCTTCACGACGGCTCCAGGTTGAGCTCGGCGCCTTCCTTGGCCTTAGCCTGGCACGGCACAAGATGCAGCAACGCGGTCCTGCCAAAGATCAGGTCTGGCCTGATCTGAGCAAAGGTTTCCTGCAACAAACCGAGACGTTGTCAAACACCGACCTACAGCCGACCGGCGTACTTCTGGTGCACGATGAAGACCCGCAGTGGCGCGCCGTTCGACGTTTCATCGCGGAAGATTGCAGACTGATGACGTACGAAGTAAGTTCTGTTGATATGGAACCGGACGATTTCGTCGAGTTAATGCGTGAGCATCTTGCCCGTTGCAGCTTCGCAGTCTGTCTGCTCTGTGCGACAGAGACGATGGCTGACGGCCATATCCGAGCTGATCAGGATATCGTCTACCAGGCGGGCCTCTTCCAGGGGCGGTACGGATTTGGGCGGGTCGCGATACTTGCCGAAGAGGGTTGCGGTACCTTCTCCAACATAGCAGGGTTGATCCGGTTGAGCTATCCGCCAAAGCTGGTGGACAGCACGTTCTTCGAGCTGGAACGCATGTTGCGTCGAGAAGGCCTGATTCAACGAAGCGAAGGTGATCCATGTGCCTGAACCGCGAGATCATCTTTCCAGCGGTGCACGGAACGACTTTACGCTCGACGTGGTCGGCGTCGGAGCACTGAACTTAGACTACATCGCCAATGCCCCAGCGATATCAGGACAGACGCGATCGCACTCGCTAACGACCCACATTTCCAAAGCGATTAATTACATGGACCCACCGTTGGAGTGGGGAACAGAGATTTCGGTCGACAGTGACACGATCCACGCCGCCATCGAGGCAGTCAGCTCCGCTCGGCCGGATACCTCACTCGGAGGTTCGGCATTCAACGCGATCTATGCTATAGCCAAGGCTCAGGCCGGGCTACGGCTCGGTTACGTCGGAGTCGCCGGACGGGTACCCGTCATCGGTGTGTCGAGCATCCAACAGTTCGAAGCGCTCGGCATCGACCACCGTTTCGTGCTGCGGGACGACGAACACTTGTGTGGAATTTGCTTCTCCTTCTCCGAAGACGGCGAGCGCACCATGCTTACCCACACAGGCGCCAACGAGTACATGGCCGACTACATTGACCGCGATTTTACAAAAATCGTGACCTATCTATCCGGCGCCCGCGTGATCCATGTGACCTCTTTCCTCGACAGCAGAACTGCTGGGCGCATACTCAAGGTGCTGCAAGCGGTCAAGGCGGCCAACCGTGGCACGCTGATCTGTTTTGATCCGGGGCACGTATGGAGCGTGCATCCTGCGCAGGAGATCCAAGAGATTGTCAGCATCAGCGATTACTTGCTGCTCAACTACCGTGAGTTCCGCGAACTCGGCGAATGTGGGTCAGACGCCTCGAACGACGATGTGGCCGCCAGGCTGCTGGGTCGGTTCGACAGCGAGCGAAGCGTCATCATCGTCAAACGCCCTACCGGAATATGGTCCTATTGGCGCGAAGGCGAAAAGATCGTCAGCGACTTCTACCCCCAGGTTCCACTACCTCTCGAAGAGGTCGAAGACGCCACCGGAGCCGGTGACGTCTTCGCTGCCGGCCTCCTCATCGTCTTGACCAACGACAAGCTGCAAGTCGAGTTGGGCTCACTGCTCGGTATGCGGTTGGCCAGACACAAGCTGCGATACGTCGGCAGCGCCGGCCATGCACAGTTCGCCGAGGTCACCCAGGATTTCATCAGTTCACTCGACGCCGAGCGACGCACCAGCCTACAACCAAAAGGCGTGTTCATCGCTCACGGCGCAAACCCCGAGTGGCTGGCCGTCCAGCGTTTCGTCGAAGAACGATTCAACCTGCCAGTGTACTCCTTTGAGAGCAGTTCATGGGGCGGACGCGAAGTAACCGAGGCGCTCGCCAACTATCTGGAAAGGTGCAGTCTCGCAATTTGCGTACTCACCGTGGAGGATTTCACCGGCGACGGCCGAAAGCTTGCTCGCCAGAACGTAGTTCACGAAGTCGGCTTGTTTCAAGGCAGACACGGATTCGACCGCGTGGTGGTGTTGGCCGAAGAAGGATGCAACTTCGTACCACAAGCGGCCAACCCCTACACAATATCATTTCCCCACAACGGAATTGACCAGACTTTTTATCGACTCGCCGAGATGATCCGGTCTCGCGGCTTCAGAGCAGCGGAGGGAAACGCCTGACGACATGGCAGGCAGTCAGGTTGCATTGCAGATGCGGTTGAGCTCGGTGCAGACGCGGGTGAGCCGGTCGCGCCACCACCGTCGCACCCGCTCGGGATCGGTCAACGCGTAGGCGTCGAGCGGGCAGAGTCGGGTGCAGGCGGGGTGCGCGGAGCCAGGAGGTAGCCTTCGACCGATCGCAGTGACTCGCCAGCGGTGACGACGTCGCCGCCGAGCAGCGACAGCGTGTCGAGCCCGCAGGCGAAGCCCAGCACGGGCAGCGCCCCCGCGAACGCGAGTTGCCCGGCCAGCCCGACACTGGTCTCTCCAGCGCGGAGGCCCCACCACCACGGCAACCCGACCGCGGCGGCCACCTGCAACGAGCGCCGCACCTCGCCCAGCGGCGTGCGCTTGATCACCGACACATCAGCCGCGCCTCCGACAGTCACACACGCAGCTGGTCGTCCGCGCGACAGATGGAGTCGTCAGCGGCGATGCGCACCTGGAGCAGGATGCTGACTTGGCCGCCTACCGGCTGGCGCTGGGAACTATCCTTCAGGCAGCCCTTGCACCCGCTGCAACGGTCGAGCTGATCACCCAGATCGCCGCCGAGCTCGGCTGACCGGCGAGCCGGGCCGCACGAGCACTGGAGAGGAGCGCCGGATGACTGCGCCGGACCCGAACACCACCCACTGGCGGAAGAGCAGCCACAGCAGTGACAAGGCGAACTGCGTCGAGGTCGCCTTCCTCGACGGGACAGTCGCGATACGCGACTCCAAGCACCCCACCGACACCGCGCTGACCGTCACCCCCAGGCCTGGACCGCCTTCACCACCGCCATCCGCAACGGCGAGTTCGACTGCCAGCTACGGGACTGTGGTGGGTGCGGATCACGCTGCGCCGCTGACGGGCGTCCCACCGACGTCACACCCGACGCCTGGCTGGTCGTTCCTGCGCCAGTCTGACCTCAGAACCCATGGCTTTTGGTAGTCGATACATCTCACAACCCCCCCGTTTTGGTAGGGTTGCCGTGTGCGGGACGACGAGATCCGGGCCAGGTTGCTGCAGGTGAACCCGTGGTGGCGGGCCAGCGCCGAACCCACGGCGTGGGCTGCCGACGATCCCACGCTGCGCGCCCGGCGAGCCTACGATCTCGGGTACCGAAGCTCGGTGCTCTCCGACATCTCGACCGGCCCCGTGGACGACAAGCTGGTCGTGCTGCGAGGGCCCCGGCGGGTCGGCAAGTCGGTGCTGCTCAAGGACACGATCGTCGACCTGTGTGCGCGCGGCGATGTCGATGTCCGGCAGCTGATCTACCTGCCTGCCGACGGGATGCGTGGGCGGGACCTGCATCGTGTCACGGTTCTCGGACGTGAGCTGACCCGTTCGGTGGGGTCGCGACCGAGGGTCTGGCTGCTGGACGAGGTGACCAGTGTCGCCGGCTGGACCGCCACGATCAAGTTTCTGCGGGACAACACCGAACTGGCCACCGACACGGTCGTGTGCACCGGCTCCTCGTGGGGCGCGGACTCCGCCGTAGAGCGTGACCTGCTCGCCGGACGGGCCGGCACCAGCTCCACCCGCCGGACCCGCCTGCTCCTGCCGATGCGGCTACGCGACGTGCTTGCCGCGACGGATCGGCGGGTCCCGCTGCCTGCCCCGGCAGGCGCGTGGGACCTGCAGGGTGCGTACTCGCGTCAGGAAGTGGTCGCCGGCGAGTTCCACATCGACGAGCTGGACCTCGCCTGGCAGTCCTTCTTGTGCTCCGGGGGGTTTCCGCGGGCGGTGGCCGAGTTCCACCGGTCCGGCGAGGTCAGCGACGCGTTCATCGCCGACCTCGCGTCGTGGCTGCACCGTGACGTCGATCCCGACGCGGCCGACGACTCGGTTCCCCGGCTGCTGGCCGGGCTGGCCGCCCGCTCCACCTCCCCGCTGAACCGCTCCGCGTGCGCCCAGGCTCTCGGGTACGCCACTCGCCAGTCGTTCGACACCCGGTTGACCCGCCTCACCACGACCTTCGCCGGTCTCTGGTCGCACCAGGTCGACGACGCAGGGCAGCGGGTGCCGGGCGCGCAGTCGAAGCTGTACCTCGCTGACCCGCTGCTGGCCTGGGTCGGACCCCGGCTGCGTAGCGGCCTCGCCGACCCGGACTTCACCCGGCTCAGCGAGAACGCACTCGGGATGGCGCTCGCGCAGGCCGTCGAGGACCATCAGCCCGGGCGGTGGATCACCCAGGACGGCATCGGCTACCTCCGCAGCGCGAGCGGTAACGAGATCGACTTCGCGCCGATGCCGCTGCCCACCAGCGCCGGAGAGGCGTGGACGACACCGTTGGAGTCGAAATGGGTCTCTCGACACTGGCGGGCCGAGTCCCGGGGAATCGAGCGGCGGCTCGGACACGGGATCGTGGCCACGAAGTCGATCCTCGACGTCAGCTCCCGCGTGTGGGCCGTTCCGGCACCACTGGTCGCCTTGCTGCTCGGTTGACTCCCGACGGCCTGAACAGAGCACGGGGGCTACTCGCCGTGGTAGAGCCGGTCCAGGCCGACGAGCTCGACCTCGCCACGGCCCGCGGCGTCGAGGAGGTCGGCGTGAAAGCCCGTCCCACTCGCACAGAACAGCACCGCCTCGGACGCGTCGACGTTCTTGCGCCGGCTGACGATGTCTCGGATCCGGCGCAGTCGCTCCAGGTGGCCGATGCCCATCCGCTCTCCCCACTTCACCTCGCCGAGGCCGAGAACCGCTCGCCGCTCGTGTCGCGGCTCGCCGAGCGCGACGATGTCGATCTCGTGGCTGGTCCGGCCGTCCGGGTCCGTCAGGGTGGTCCGGCCGACGCTGCCGACCACCCCGCGCACGGTGTCAGCAGCGGCGAAGTCCTGCAGCCAGCTGCGGCACATGTTCTCGAAATGCGGCCCGAGCACCGCGCTGTCGAACCTTCGGCGGGCGCCGGCCCAGACCTCGGCGGCCCGCCTGCGCTCCAGCCGCGGCCACGCCGGCCGCATGACGGCCTGGTAGAAGGTGATCAGCGGCTCGGCGATGCGGTAGGTGCCCTGGGCCGCGCGTAACGGGTCGGCGTCACGGGTCAGCAGCCCCGCGTCCTCCAGAACCGTGAGCGGATGTTGCAGGTCGGTGGCCTTGCGACCGATGTAGCCCGCAATGCCGCCTCGGCTGCGGTTCCCGTCCGCGACGGCGGCGAGAACGGAGTGGTACAGCGCATGGTCCCGTAGATCGGGCTCCTCGGCGAGCAGGTACCGCGCCTCGCGGAACAGTGGGCTGGTCGGGCTCAGCACCGCCCGGGTGACCCAGTCGTCGAAGTCATCGAGGCCGGCCGGTGTGTCGTCGCGCACGTACTCGCGGCGATAGGCCGGGGTGCCTCCGACCACGGCGTGCAGCTGCACCGCGAGGCGCGGGTCGCCAGCACCCCAGAACTGAGCCGCCAACCGGAAGTCCAGGGTCGGAACGGCAAGCTCCAGCCCCGCCCGTCCGCGCAGCGGCGCGCTCCCCGACAGCAGGCCACCCATGAACGACAGCGCCGAACCACAGAGGAGCAGGCGAGCCCGGGATCCTTCCCGCTCCGCCCGGCCCGGTGTGAGGGCTCGCTGGATCACCGACGGCAGGGATGGGCTGGCCCGGACCAGGTAGGGGAACTCGTCGATGACAACAGTGGTTGCCCGGTCCCGGCCGAGGTGCAGCAGGGCGTCGACCGCCTGCTCCCACGACTCGAGCTGGAACGGTGCGGGAGCGCTGACGTGCTCGGCGAGAGCCCGACCGAGCCGCCGCAAGGACTCACCCTCGGTGGCCTCGGTGGCCGCGAAGTAGAAGCCCGCCGTTGCCTGGGCGAGTGCGTAGAGGAGGAACGTCTTGCCCTGCCGGCGCCGACCGGAGACCACGCCGAGTTGCACTCCCATCGTCGCGTCCTGGGCAAACGCGACGAGGTCGGCCCACTCGGCGTCCCGATCGAACATCTCGGGCGGGCGGGTAAGTGCCACTGTGCCCCGTCTCGTAGAAGCGTACTTCTTGGAAGTGTACTTCTGTCTGCGGGCGGACGGTCCGCGGACCGCTCGTCGGCCGGCTGGTGACCTGTCCCGGGGGCGCGCGGCGGTCAGACCCGGACGGAATGCTTCGGGGGTGAACGGCGGTGGGAAGGCCAGCGGCCCGCTGGTCTCCAGCAGGGTCTTGAGGCTGGACAGCACCGCCGACCAGCCCTGCCCGATGTCGCGGAGGAACCGGGCGCCGGGCTCGCCCGCGGGCAGCTCGTCGTGGGTCACCGTCAGCGTGACGACCTCGCCGAACGGGTGGAGCTCGAAGACCACCCGGGTCGGCTTGCCGCCCGTCGAGGAGTTCTCGGCGGGCTGGAACGTGTAGGACAGGAAGCGCGGCGGGTCCACGGCCAGCACCTCGCCGCCCGCTGCCGGGCCGTACCAGATCGTCAACACCTCGTCCGGGATGTGCATGGAGTCCTCGGACGAGGACCGCTCCGGGGGGACGCCAGCCGGGCGACGCAGCGGCCATGCCAGGAAGCACCTTCGCCCGGCAGGTCTGGCGATTCGACGGGCGTGTCCCAGAGGCCAGGCGAGTGGCCGGGACGTTCATCAACGCCCGGACTCACGACTGCCTCGACGCGAGCCGCGGCGCGATCGGCATCAACGTCCCGGTCGTGCGCTGGCCGTGTGACGATCGGTCGAACCAGTACTTCGTGGTGGCCGTCGAGGCGATCGGTGAGTAGTCGGCGTCACCCACCAGTTGGGACCGATGAGCACCTTCGGATGATCCCGCGAGGCGGCGGCCCCTGACAAGCCAACCCTGCCGAGTAGCTGCTGTGGACAACCCAACACGGTTCGGGACGGCAGCCGGGGAGAGTGTGGTGCTGCGCCGAGGTGGCGAGGCGCGCTGCAAGGTCTGCGGTCAGGTTTCGTCCGCGCCGCCGACCGTCAGCACCGTCTTGCCGCCACCGAGCTTGCGGTCGCGTAGCAGGTCGAGGGTGCCGGCGAGCTCGGACCAGTCGGCCTTGTGGGCCAGGCGCGGGTGCAGCCTGCTGTCGGCGGCCCGGCCGACCAAGGTCGCGAGGTCCTCGTCGTCGCTGGCGCCGGTGGGGTGGAGAAGAACGACACCGGCGTGACGGCATGCCCGCAGCTGCAGCGTCGCGGGCTCCTCGCTGATGGCGCCGACGAGCACGACGGTGCTGCCGGGGCGTCGCCTCAGACCCGGCCCGCCGATCGCGTCGACGACCAGCGCGAACCCGGCCTCGGCTGCCTCGACGTTTCCCGCGCCGGGTTAGGTACGGATACCGGCGACATCGTGCGACTCGGCCCGGACGACCTGCTCCGCGCCTGGTCCGGAGGGTCGTCACAGCAGCAGGGTTGATGTTGATACAGGCGGTGATTCTCGGGCCGGCTGTACGGCGAAACGTGGGTTGGGTGCACGGCAAAACTCGGTTTGGTACACGGCGAAACTTGGGCTGGACACGCGGCGAAACTGGGGTCAGCGCTAGCATCGGTGGCGTGAGCAGCGACAGCACCAGGAACCTTCTGCCCCGCCGGGCAACGGCGATCGCCGCCGATTCGCTCCAGGACTTCCGGGTGCTCGTGATCCACGGGGCCCGCCAGGTGGGCAAGACGACGCTCGCCCAGGCCCTGGGCGCAACGATCAACGCGCGCTATGTGTCGCTCGACAGCGACGACGATCGCGCATTCGCTGCGCTCGACGGCCGGACGTTCCTCGACGCCCTGGGGAAACCGCTGATCATCGACGAGATCCAACGGGTGGGGGAGCCGCTCGTGCTCGCGGTGAAGATCGTCGTCGATGCCGACAATCGCCCCGGCCAGTTCATCCTCACCGGTTCGACGAATTTCCTCACGGTCCCGACGATCTCCGAGAGCCTGGCCGGGCGGGTGGATATCGTTACGCTCTGGCCGTTCTCCCAGGGCGAGCTTTCCGACGGGACCGACAGTTTCGTCGATCGCGCCTTCGCGACGACCGAGGAGCTGATCCGTCACCAGGGCGCCTGTCCCACCCGACCCGAGTACTTCGACATGTTGTGCGTGGGCGGGTACCCGGCGGTGCAGCGGTTCAGCTCCCGCGCACGGGGGCGGTGGTTCGAAGCATACGTCGATACCGTCCTGCGCCGTGAGATCCAGCTGACCGACGACATCCGGCGTTTCGACGCTCTCGCCGGGATGGTCCGGTACTTTGCAGCGACCACCGGCCAGGAGCTCGTCATCGGCACTGTGGCGGAGCGTCTGGGTATCAACCGGTCCACGGCCGAGAGCTACGAGCCGTGGCTGGAGACCGTGTTCCTGATCCACCGCGTGTCGTCCTGGAGCAGGAACCTCACCTCGCGGGTGGTCAAGCGGCCCAAGATCTACATGGTGGATACCGGCATAGCCGCCAGTCTGGTCGGGAAGGACTCGAATGCCCTGCAGCGTCACACCGAATCGGCGGCGGGGCCCCTGTTCGAGACATTCATGGTCAACGAGCTGCGGAAACAGCTCGACTGGAGCGACACACGAGCGCGAATGTTCCATTTCCGTGATCGCGCCGGTGCCGAGGTGGACGTCGTGCTGGAATCCGCTGACGGCCGAGTCGTGGCGGTCGAGATCAAGTCGACCGCCACCCCTCGACCCGAGGACTTCCGGTGGCTACAGGTCCTTCGGGACCGCCTCGATCGGGCGGGTGGCGAGTTCGTCGCCGGGGTCGTCCTGCACACCGGGGAGCGGCGACTGCCGTTCGGCGATCGGCTGGTGGCGCTGCCGGCCGCCGACGTCTGGACTTGACGCAGGTGGCCGGCCCGTTTCCGGGTTCGCGCCCATTCGATACCGATCAGCATCGGGTGTCCTTCGGTCGCTCGGTGTGGACACGGGTGAGCCGGTCGCGCCACCACCGCACCCGCTCGGGATCGGTCAACGCGTAGGCGTCGAGCAGAGCGGGGTCCGGTGCGGGCGGGGTGCGCGGGACCGGGAGGTAGCCCTCGACCGGTCGTAGCGACGCATCGGCGGTGACGACGTCGCCGTCGAGCAGCGACAGCGTGTCGAGCCCGCAGGCGAAGTCGAGCTCGGGCAGCGCCCCCGCGAGCGCGAGCTGCGCGGCCAGCCCGACGCTGGTCTCCAGCGCGGAGGACACCACGCACGGCAGCCCGGCAGCCTCGGCCACCTGCAACGAGCGCCGCACCCCGCCCAGCGGCGAGCACTTGATCACCGCGACGTCGGCCGCGCCCGCCACCGCGACGCGCAACGGATCGTCCGCGCGACGGATGGACTCGTCGGCGGCGATGCGCACGTCGACCCGGCGACGGACGGCGGCCAGCTCGTCGACGGTGCGGCAGGGCTGCTCGACATACTCCAGCCCACCGACGGCCCGGTCGAGCCAGCGGATGTGGGAGACGGCGGTGTCGACGTCCCAGACGCCGTTGGCATCCACCCGGACCGCCCCGCCGGGGCCGAGCGCCTCCCGGACCGCCTCGACCCGGGCGAGATCCTCGGCCAGCGATCCGGGATGATCGGCGACCTTGACCTTCGCGGTGCGGCAGCCGGACGCGGCGGTCATCTCGCGGGCGCGGTCGGGGCCGACCACCGGGATGATGCAGTTGATCGGGACGCGGTCCCGCACCGGTTCGGGCCAGCCCTCGGTGCACTGCTCGACGGCGGTCGCCAGCCAGGACGCGGCCTCCCGGTCGTCGTACTCGACGAAGGGGCAGAACTCGCCCCACCCGGTGGGGCCGTGCAGGAGCATCCCTTCACGCACAGTGATCCGCCGGAACCGGGTGCGCAGGGGGATGGCGTAGACATGAGCAGCGTCGAGGTCAATCCCGCTCGTCATCGGTCCTTGTCCTTCGCCGCGCCCAGCTTCGCCATCCACCCTTCGTTCTGGATCGAGATCACCCGCTCGCAGGCCAGGACGAACTCGTCGTCGCTCAGCTGTCCCGTGCCCGCGCCCGCACGGCGGGCGGACAGCCGTTCCAGCTCGCCCGCCGTCCTGGTGAACTCGATCTGCTGGTACTCGTAGCGGGACATGCTCGCATGCGCTGAGATCGCGGCCGCGATGGTGGTGAGCACCCCGATCCACGCGGAAACCCCCACGGTCGGGAACACCGCCACTACCGCCCCGAACACGGCCGCGACCGCCCCGAGCCCCATCTCGAGCCGCCGCGCAATACGCACCCGGGTGGCCATGTGCCGGGCTTTTGGCCGATAGTAGCCAGCGAGCTGCCCCTCGACGCGCACGGCGAGGTAGGTCTCGACGTCGTGCACAGCCGGGATCGGTCGGCGTGCCGGTTCGACTCCCGTCGTGTATTTCACCAGGTCACCGACCGAATCGACCACGTCCTCCAGCCGCCGCAGCGCCACGTCGTCGCGGTTCTCACCCCGGAACGGCCCCGTCCCGGAGAGGTAGCTGTACACGTCCGACTTGAGCGCCTCAGCGACTGAGCGTGCTCGAGTCCAGTCCCGCACCACCGCCGGTGCGGCCCCCCGGACGGCGAACGACGCGAGCGCCAGCACGACGGACGCGCCCGCGGCGAGGATCCGGCCCGACACCACGTGCTCGGAGATCAACTGCGCGGACGCGGTACCGAGCACCGCCCCCGCGATGGTCAGCAGCAGGGCGATGACCCGCGAGCAGCTGATCTGCTTCTTGATCCGGTCAGCCGCCTGGGACCAGACGCTTTGCCGACGCTACAGCAGAGTGATCGGCGGATCGTTCACGCGCACCTCCTGGCTTGCCGGACATCCTCCGGCAAGCCCCCGTGCGCGGCGTCCCCGGACCCGACCGCCCGTTATTACACGAAGCCAGCTGATCGTTACGGCTAGGCGTAGCCGGTGCTGCTGTTCGACATTCAACCATTCGTGCCTTCTGGACGGTGAATCTGCCTGCACGACGACACAGCGTGATCACTTGACGGGGTCTGCGGGGCGGAACCGCCGTGCGGACGGTCCCCCACGCTGGCTCCGCTCTCACGCGGAGTCACGCCGAGGCTCTCGAACGGGGTACCCGGGTCGAACGCGGCGGAACGGATTTTTCGGGCGCCACGTTGACCGCATGCCTCGGTGCAGCGACGCGCCCGCTCCCATCACCCAGAGTTCCGCTGGAGGTCCGTCATGCCCTCGATGACCCGTTTCAGACCCGATCTGCCCGGATGGGGACGCATCGTGTCCGGGCCGAACCTGCGTGCCGACGTCCGGGCGTCACTGGTGGTGTTCCTCGTCGCGCTGCCGCTGTCGCTGGGTATCGCGCTGGCCTCCGGGGCGCCCATCATGGCCGGGCTCATCGCCGCGGTGGTCGGCGGGATAGTCGCAGGCGTCCTGGGTGGTTCGGCGCTGCAGGTCAGCGGACCCGCGGCCGGGCTGACGGTGGTGGTGGCCGAGTTGATCGTCCGGTTCGGGTGGCAGGTCACCGGCCTGATCACGGCGGCCGCCGGCCTGGTGCAGATCCTGTTCGGCCTGACCCGGCTCGCCCGGTTCGCCGCGGCGATCCCGCCGGCCGTGGTCCACGGCATGCTCGCCGGCATCGGGATCACCATCGCGCTCGCGCAGCTGCACATCGTGCTCGGCGGTGCCCCGCGCACCGGTGCGGTGGACAGCCTGCTGCAGCTGCCCGGCCAGCTGGGCAGGCTGCACGAGCATGCCGTCGTGGTCGGTCTGGTCACCATTGGGCTGTTGCTGGTGTGGCCCCGGCTGCCCCGACGCGTGCGGGTCGTGCCTGGCCCCCTCGTGGCGGTGCTGGCCGCGACCGTGCTGGCCGCGCTGTGGCTCGATGTCCCCCGCGTCGAGCTGCCCGGCGGCCTGCTGAACGCCATCACCGTGCCCTCGCTGGCGGTCCTGCCCGCGGGCCAGTGGTCCGGCCTGGTCGTCGGTGTGCTGACGGTGGCGCTGATCGCCAGCGTCGAGAGTCTGCTCTCGGCCGTCGCGGTCGACCGGATGCACAACGGCC
The DNA here is from genome assembly GCA_038257875.1 of Mycobacteriales bacterium. Classification (GTDB taxonomy): domain Bacteria; phylum Actinomycetota; class Actinomycetes; order Mycobacteriales; family Pseudonocardiaceae; genus Pseudonocardia. The sequence goes on along the minus strand of JBBSQN010000019.1, from coordinate 5,944 downwards.
CCCGGACCAATACCGGTCGCGAGTTGTTGGGGCAGGGCGCCGCCAACACGGTCTCCGGTCTGGCCGGCGGGTTGCCGATCACTGGGGTGATCGTGCGCAGCTCGGTGAACGTCGATGCCGGCGCGCGCACCCGTGCCTCCGCGGTGCTGCACGGCGTGTGGATCGCGGTGTTCGCGGTCGCGGCGATCGGCGTGGTCGAGCTCGTCCCACTCGCGGCGCTGGCCGGGCTGCTGGTGGTGGTCGGCGTCCAGCTGGTGAAGCTGAGCCACATCCGCACCGCGCATCACCACGGAGAACTGGCCATCTACCTAATCACGGTGGCCGGCGTGCTCGTGCTCAACCTCCTCGAGGGGGTCGTGATCGGGCTCGCGGTGGCCGGGCTGCTGATGGTCCGCCGCGCGCTGAGCGCCCGGATCCGGTTGGAAACGCCCACCGAGGCCGCCCCGACGCACCGCATCGAGGTCACCGGCATGCTCAGCTTCCTCGCCATCCCGGCACTGTCGAAGGTGCTCCACCGGATTCCCGCCGGCGGGCAGGTCGAGATCGACCTGGTCGTCGACTACCTCGACCACGCCGCTTACGATCATCTCGACACCTGGACCCAGCGCCATCGGCGCACCGGCGGCCAGGTCCAGATCAACGAGCCCCGCGAGCCGGACGCCACCACCCACCCCCGCCTCCCCCGTCGATTCGCCACCTGGTCCCAATGGCAGGCCGAGCAGCCCGACGACTCCCCCGCCACGCCGATGCTCGCCGGCGTCGCCGCCTACCACTCCCAGACCGCCGGCCTGCTCCGCCCCACTCTGAGCGAGCTCAACAGCGGGCAGAAACCGTCCGGGCTCCTGCTGACCTGCACCGACTCGCGCGTGATGCCCAACGTCATCACCCACAGCGGCCCCGGTGATCTGCTCACCGTGCAGAACATGGGCAACCTGTTCGCCGGCACCGCTGTGCGCGCGGCCGTGCAGTACGCCACCACCGAACTGCAGGTGCCGCTGATCGCGGTCTGTGGCCACTCCGGGTGCGGCTCCATGCGCAGCCTGCTTGACGACGACACCTCCCCCACCCGCAACGGCGCCCTCGGTGACTGGCTCAAGGCCGGCGCACCCAGCCTCACAGCGCACCGCAATGGGCATCCCGTCGGCCGTGCCGCGCTCGACGAGGGATACGACCAGGTCGAGGCGCTGTCCATGGTCAACGTCGCGCTGCAGCTCGACACGCTGCGTGATCAGGGCGTCGACGCCGAGCTGATGGGGTTGTTCTTCCACATCCCGACCGCCCGGGTCCTTGTCCTGGATCAGGCCGAACAGCGGTTCGAGCCGCTGAGCTCACCGCTGACCGGAGCTCAGCGGGCGGCCACCGCGGACTCGATCGCCTCCCAGCGGCGCAGGTTCAACCGGGCGTCGGCGAGCGCGTCGTGAGCGTCGGAGGTGCGCGACGGGAGCGGAGGACGTCCGAAGTCCTCCCAGCGCTGGCGCAGCTCGCGGGTGAACCGGGGCAGGGCCCGGGGCAACGCCGGCATCATGCCCCACAGCTGGCAGAGCGCGACGTGGTCGTAGGCCGCGATCCAGGCCCAGAGCTCGACGTCGCCGGGAGCCGAGGTCAGGAACGTCAGCAGGTCGGCGCGCAGCCGTTCCCGGGACCGCCAGGCCGGGTGGGCGGGTGAGGGCAGCTTGGGCAACACGTTCGCGCGCACCCAAGCACCGGCCCGGGATGGGTCGAACGCCGTCGAGACGGCGTAGAACTCCCGACCGTCCTCACCGACCACGCCGATCGACACGAGGTCGATCGTCGTGCCGTCCTCGATGAACTCGCAGTCGTAGAAGAACCGCATCTCTGTCCCGTTCTTGCTGTTCAGCGACCGGTCAGCCGGTGAGCGTCACAAGTCAAGCACACCGAGGACAGGACAATTTTCCGATCTTGAAACGTCCACGACGTGCTCGACACTATCCCAGCACCGGCCCACCTGCGCCCACTCCTGCGGCGGAGCGTGATCGGCACAGCTCGCGGCAGCGCCGACCGGGTGCCGGCCGGGTGCCGGCCGGGCGGTCATCGACGCGGCGTCCGGACGCGGCGCCGACACCGTGCCCGGACGCAGCCGCCGTCGGGGTTGTCGAGCCAATCGCCTCCCGCGAGGCAGGTCCGTCCTCGGGCACGGCTCATGATCTTTCGGTAAGCTTCCGCGGATGCGGACCACCGGTGTGCCCACCTGGGGTGGGACGGCGTGACAGTCTTCATCAGCCACTCGTTCCAGGACAAGCCCATTTTCGAGAACGTAATTGATGCTCTTGAACTTGCCAACGTGCCATTTTGGAACCCGACCGATATCAAGCTGGGAAAGTCTCTTCGGGACGGACTTCGGGAAGCGGTGAATCGTTGCAGTCTGTGTATCTTCGTAGCCACTCATCAATCGGTTAAATCGAGCTGGTGCAGTGCGGAGCTCGGTGCCTTCTGGGGTGCCAAGCGACCGATAATCGTGTTCCGTGCCGACTCTTCTTTGACCGAAGATCAGCTTCCGGAAATCGTTCGCGGAGACGTCTGGGAACAAAACATTCGAAAGATCGCCTTGAGCGCGAAGGAGCTGGTCGCAGAAGCGGAGAGCGTTGCGACGGCCACCGCACCACCGTCCGTCGACCAGTTCAAGGAATGGGTCGTCGGAGCGATTTCATTGATCAACGCGGGCGGGAAGGAGAACCTGGGGCAGGCCGCACAGCAAGACGTCGAGGACGTCACGGAAGACGTCGAAGATATCGCGGGACCGTTACTCCGGGGTATCAATGCCGCAAGTCACGTGAGCATGCAATCGGGCAACAGCTGGCAACGGCAGATTCTGTGGGTGGACGATCGACCGCAGAACAGTCAGTTTGAGCGACAGGCGTTCGAGTCCATGGGACTCGAGCTCACGCTGGTGCAGTCGACCCGACAGGCTCTGGAAACCCTCGCCGGCACGCGATTCGCAGCGATAGTCTCAAGTATGCGCCAGGCGGAAAGTCCACGAGAGGGCTATGTTCTCCTCCAGGCCGTACGCGACCGGGACAAAGAGACACCCTTCTTCATCTATCCTGGAGCACGTTCCCCGGAGAGCAAGAAGGAAGGTGCAGCGCGGGGTGCTCAAGGTGTGACGAACATGGCGGACGAGCTGGTCGACATGGTTATTGCGACGATTCCGACGGAACCGACAAAATGACTCTACGGTCGACTCGGTCGACGTGATCGAGCACCGAACCTACGTTGCGGGCGCCGCACCGTGCGCGGCCTCCCACGCCAGCCGGTGCTGGTGGAGCAGGTGGTCGGCTGCCAGTTCCGCCTCCGCGGGCACGGCCTCTCCAGCCCATCGATCCAGCGTCCAGGCCATCCCATCCGCGAAACCGCGCCCTACGGGTGTCAGTTGGGGGCTCCCGGCCAGCAGTCGGGCGATCTCGCCCACGGCCCGCCGCCAGCGCGCGAACTCCGTGTGGGCCAGCAGCTCGTCATCGCCGCACGTGTGGTGGCGTTCCTGCCGCCAGAACCCAGCCACACCGAGGTGCGCATAGGCACCGTGCAGCAGTCCAGCGACCGGACGTGGGTCGTCCCGCCACGGGGCGTACCACCTGGACGGGGACTCGGTCGCGATCAGCGGGACGAGCTTCATCACGCCCGCGAGCTTCAAGTGCTGGATCTCATGGGCGAGGGTGACGGCGACCGCGCGTGCGTCTCGCGGGCGCGTCATCGCCATGGCTCCGATGGCATCGTCCGGTGTCGCACTCCACTGCTCGGGGCGCCCGGCCAACGGCACCAGCACGGACAGGCCGGCACCCACCTCGGCGGCGATCCGACGATGACGGTTCGCCAACGTCCGCCACCCGTCGCGCAGCAGGTAGCACCAGTGCTGAAGCGTCATTGAGTCCGAGAGGTCGTCCAGGCAGACGCCCGACATACCGTGCGCACCACTGAGGTCCAGCCGGACGGTCCAGTGCAGTCCTGCGGCAGACGTCGACACGATCGGAAAACCCTGCCATGCCGCGGTCCTGACGTGTGGCTCAGCCGGAATCCGTACCCGCGCAGACCCACTCTGTAGCTCGCAGCCAGCGGCATCGGCCCGGACCTCGGTCGCACCCCATGTGACGCCGGGTGCTGAGACTGATCCCAGGGCGGCAAGATGGATCCCGCCTGCTTGGGTCGCTTGCGACAAATCGATCGTGGTACTGACACCACCCCGCACGGCGGCGGCGACGACGATCAACGCGAGGTCAGCGGGCCGTGCCACCATCGGCTGAGGAGAGTACAGCTCACGGACCGTACGCAGCGCCCATGAACCGACGAGAGCGTCGTCGAGCAACGACCGCACCGCCTCAGGGGCGGACGTCTGAATGATCGCCAGCGCACCGTAGGCATCTCGAACACGTGCACCGTCCGGGTGGCCCACCTCGGACGTACGATCGAGGACCGCTCGGAGCAGCATGAGATGTCGACTCCGGCGTGCGGACAGCAGCTGCGAGATCAGTCCCGGGCCACCACCGCCGCGAGCGATGGCCGAGAGCATCTCGGCGCTGAGGTGATGTCTCCTCACAGCAGACTGTCACTCACCGATCGCAGACCGGCCAGGTCGGTGGCAAGCCGGCCCCGGATGTGCGCGATCAGCGCGAACAGGTCCGGGCAGTAAACGCTGGGATTCTGGAATCCGTTGCCCACTCGGTAACGCTGGGCATGCACGCCGCCGCCACACACATGCAGAAGTTCGCAACTCTGACAGGCCGGCGCGAGCACACGGACGCCGCCCTGCCGCTCAATGACGAGGGGGACAGCGAGGGCCTCGTCAAAGGTGCTGTCCGCGACCGAAAGATCAGTGACAGCTGCGCCAAGAAATGTACCGGTCAGCCCGTCGCACACCTCCATGGCCCCATCGGTCTCCACGACGATTGCCGCGACGGGAGCAAGTCCGACTCCCACGGTGGTCGCCCGCCCACCCAACAGAACATTGATGACATCCTCGAAGTAACGCACACCGGTCTCCCGGAACGGTGCGTCATACCATCGGTCAAAGACCGCGATCAGCCAGTCAGAGTAGGGCGTGGCCGGCAAGTTTTCCAAGCGGCCCGGCGGCGGGTTTGTCCAGTTCCCCAGCGGCAACAGAAAATCAATCAACGGTGGCGAATACTGAATCAAAGCCTCGTAGGTAGCGACCGGATCGTTGGCGAGATCAACCGCGCAGATAATGCCGGAATAAATGTCCCTGTTCTCGGGTCTGGCGAGCTCGTGGAGGGCGGCAGCCACGTGCGAATAGCTGCTGCGGCCATCCCGGCGACGGCGGTGGCGGTCGTTCGCGACACGGTCACCATCCAAACTGACCCCGACTCGCACACCCAGTTGCCGTAGCGCGGCTAGTCCAGCAGGAGTAAGTAGCACGCCATTTGTCTGCAGCGCGAACCGCACGGTGACCGTTGCATCGACAACAGCCCGGATGGTTTCCACGTAGTAAGCAATCCGGTCGATACCCGCGAGCAACGGCTCGCCACCGTGGAGGACCACACTGACTGATGCGAGGTGATGCGCCCGCACGTGCTCCGCGATCCGCTGTCCGATGGCGTCGATCGTGGACCGCGTCATCGTCGGTGGGCGGTCGACCCACCGTTGATCCTCCTTTGTGTACACGAAGCAGTAGTCACAGGCAAGATCACATCGGCTGTGCACCTTCAGGATGAACTGACGGAAGGGATGCGGTACGTGTCCCGGATCGTCACCCACAAGTTCCTCCGCTGTACATCGAGGGTTATTCAGCCGTATGTATAGAAGTGCAAAGCGACGACAGTAGAAATGGTCTCCTGGAATGTAGTAATCGGGCGACGGTAGTCGGTGTGCAGGATTCGCCAGGTCTTGAAGTTGGCGATCGTCCGTTCGATGACGTAGCGGATCTTGTTGACTCGGGTGTTGTACTTCTTCTCCCAGTCCAGCAGGTCGCGGTGCT
>JBBSQN010000018.1:0-50771 GCA_038257875.1 Mycobacteriales bacterium | reverse complement strand
GGGCACCACGTCCGTCCCCCTCCACACCGACCCGGACCTGCGGCCCCCCCCCCCCCCCCCCGGCGGGGGGGGCCCGGGGCGGGGGGGCGCGCGGGGGGCCCCCCCCCGCGCCCCCCCCGCCGCCCCCCCCCCCCCCCCCCCCCCCCCCCCCCCCCCCCCCCCCCCCCCCCCCCCACGACCGGGCGTCGTACCGGGAGCCGCTCGCCGGTGGGTGTCCCGAGGTGCCGGACGTGCCGCCGAGCTGATCGTGCAGCAGAAACTCGCCCGTTCCAGGCCCGGATACCTGCTGCACGATCAGCTACGCAGGCGAGCATCTCCACCATCACGGGCGCTGAGGTCGTGATCTGGCAGCACTCGCTACGCTGTCGCCGTGGACGTCCTCGACAACTACTCCGGTCACACCGATCCCGGCGGCGCCGCGATCCGCCGCGACCTCGATGCCCTGCGCATCACGAAGGTCTCGGTCGGCCCGATGGACAACAACGCCTACCTGCTGGTGTGCCGAGCCACCAACGAGGCGTTGCTGATCGACGCGGCCGACGAGCCCGACCGCCTCGCCGACTTGGTCGGCTCCGGGGACTCCCGTCCGGAGCTACGTCACCTCGTCACCACCCACCATCATGCCGACCACTGGCAGGCCCTCGGCGCCGTCGCCGGGATGTTCCAGACCCGCCAGCTCGCCCACCCGCTCGACGCCGACGAGCTGCCCATCCCGATGGACGAGCTCGTCGAGCACGGCGACACAGTGCGGTTCGGCGACATCGAGCTCGAGGTGGTGCACCTGCGCGGCCACACACCAGGCTCGATCGCGCTGGTCTACCGCGGCGACGACCGCCCGCACATCTTCACCGGCGACTCGCTGTTCCCGGGAGGACCAGGGAAGACCTGGTCTGCCGAGGACTTCACATCCCTGGTCGACGACCTGGAGTCGCGGGTGTTCGGCGAGCTCCCCGACGAGGCCTGGGTGTACCCGGGGCACGGCGACGACACGACGCTCGGCGCCGAACGACCGTCACTGCCGGAGTGGCGGACGCGCGGTTGGTGACCTGATAGGCAGTCGCCATCACAGAACCGAAGCAGCGATCCTGATCACGGTGATCATCGTATCCAGGTTCTGGAAGTCCTCCTCGCTGCGCGTGTAGAGTGGTAAACCCCGCGACGACGCGATAGCGGCGATCATCAGGTCCATACGGCGCGGTCGGGGATCCCGGTTCGCCGACAGGACCAGCGCGACCAGCGTCCCGTAGCGCGCCGCAGCTCCGTCGTCGAACGGCAGCGGATCAAAGTCGACGATGGCCGCACCCAGCTTTTCGGTTCGCACCGCCCTGATCGCCGGGGTCTTCGCCATTGCGACACCCTGGTGTAACTCGGCCATGGTGATCACGGTGATATCCGGCAGCATCGGCAGAGCCGCAGGATCGAGCTGGTCAAGATCGATGTGCGTGCTGGTGTCCAGCACCCCGGACTCGTGGCGCTCAACCACGGCCCTGCTTCCATAGATCATCGTCACCGACACGATCCTGAGTGCCGAAGAACTCGTCCACCTCGCTGCGCAGAGACCCGTGCTCGACCCGCGGTAACCGCCGATGCCGCTCCACCAGTTCCTGAGCGCTCAGGCGCCGACGACGAGGAAGGGGGGCGCAACTCGGCGACCTCGACGCCGTTGTGGGTGACGTGATAGGTCTCCCCTGCTTCCACAGCATCCATCACAGCGGCGGAGTTGTTCCGGAACTCCGCTGAGAGATGACCTTCATACCGGAGTGTAGCCCGCTTAGCTACGCTGGTTCGTAGTTTGGACGCCTGCGCCCGACCACGCCACGCCAGCTGCCGCTGTCTGTGTGGCCGGTCACATCCGGTAACCTGATTCAGCTGGTCGTGTTCGCGATTGCAAACCGTTGCGCCTGAAACCCTGTGTGTCGTTGCACACGGGGTAGTCGAAACGGCACGCTGGGTCGCATGGGCGCACACGAGAAGCCGGATCCGAAGCCCGACCCCGCGAACGACGGACAGCTACCCAAGGACAAACCGGTGCCGCCATCACCGAACCCAGGCAAGCACAGGAAGAAGTGACGGACGACCCGGAGGCTCTGCGACTACGCATGATCGCAGACCTCGCCGAGCGGGGCGAGCTGGACGAACGGTGGCGTGCGGCGTTCCTGACGGTGCCCCGGCATGCGTTCATCCCCGACCTGGTGTGGCGGCAGGACCGCACCGTCGCCGGGGACCGCGATCTGGTGCCGATGCGGCGAGCCGACGACCCGGACGGCTGGCTGGAGTTGGCCTACGCCAACGACTCCGTGAACACCCAGGTCGATGACGGTGCCCCGGCCGACGACGAATGCGGGTTCGAGGTGACCTCCTCAGCCTCGATGCCAGCCGTGGTCGCCCAGATGCTCGGCGCGCTCGATGCGCAGCCGGGGATGCGGGTGCTGGAGATCGGCACCGGAACCGGGTACAACACTGCGCTCCTCGCGTATCACCTCGGCGCCGAGAACGTAGTCAGCATCGAGATCGACCCGGAGACGGCCGAGCATGCCCGGCGCGCGCTCGCCGCCGCAGGGTTCGGCGCCGTCACCGTCATCACCGGCGACGGCGCCCACGGCCACCCACCATGCGCGCCCTACGACCGGGTGCTGGCCACCGCCGCCGCGCAGCAGGTGCCGCACGCATGGGTGGCGCAGACCCGACCCGGCGGCCGCGTCCTCACCCCATGGGGTACCTCGTACTGGCCCGGTGGTCTGCTCGCGCTCACCGTGCACGGCGACGGCGACGCCACCGGCAGGATCATCGGCCCGGCGGCGTTCATGTGGCTCCGCGAGCAGCGCATCCCCCGCTACACCGTGGCAGGTGTGCGAAGGAGCCGAGAACCCGACACCGTATCGAGCACCGACCTGCATCCCTACTACGCCGCCGGCGACATGCACGCTGCCACGGCCATCGGCCTCCGCGTCCCGCGCTGCGAGAGCTTGTTTGACACCAGCAGCAGTACACTGTACCTGGTCGATCAATGGGGCCGTTCCTGGGCCACCCTCGACACCACCACCGGCCCGCCTTATGAGGTCCTGCAGGCAGGTGAACGGAAGCTGTGGGACGAGGTGCACACCGCCTACCGCTGGTGGGTCGAGGCCGGCGAGCCGGCCGTGAACGCGTGGCGGTTCACGATCACCCCAACCGCCCAGCACATAGAGCTGGCTTCCGTCACTCGCTGAGCGGTCGGCATGAACGACCTGGTCGCATGCCATCGCCCGGAGGCGATGGCATGCGACGCGGTGCGCTACGCGGGCGTCTACACCCGTGTCCCCTTGAGGCCGATCGGACCTTCATTCGCATACGTCATGGTGCCGGAGAGCGTCGCGCCCTCGTCCGACGACGCGACATCGACGGCGACGACGTTCTGACCGGTGCGATAGCCGATGATCCAACGACCGCCCGGATGCCACGGTGCCTGGTCTCCGCCCCACTGGTTCTCGACCACGTAGTTGTTGGCGCCCTCGCGGCTGCCCTTGAAGCCGATCGGCCCCTCACCGCTGTAGGTCATCGTGCCGGTCAGCGTCTCGCCGTCGTCGGACGAGCTGATCTCCAGAGCGACCACACGCTGGCCGTCCCTGGTACCCATCGCCCACATGCCCCCGACATGCCACGGGGCGCTGTCTCCGCCCCACTGGTTCTCGACAGAGTACGCGGCGCCCTCGGCCTGAACGGCCTTGAAGCCGATAGGCCCCTCGCCGTCGTAGGTCATCGTGCCGGTCAGTGTGGCACCGTCGTCCGACGACGCGACGTCGATGGCGATGACGTTCTGGTCGACGCGGTATCCGAGCATGAAGGTGCCGCCCGGATGCCACGGAGCGCTGTCTCCACCCCACTGGTTCTCGACCGCGTAGTTGTTGCTGCCGAGCAGGGCGGCCTTGAAGCCGATCGGCCCCTCGCCCTTGTAGGTCATCGTGCCGGTCAGGCTCTTGCCACCGTCGCCGGACGTGACGTCCAGGGCAACGACGTTCTGGTCCGGACGCCCGCCGATGACAAACTTCCCACCCTGGTTCCAGGGAGCGTTGGCTCCGCCCCACTGGTTCTCGACCTGATAGGTGGTTGAACTCATGACGCCTCCCGTTGTTGAGTCGAACAAATAGGCACAATAGTTACCACCAGGAATCAATATCCTGAAACTCCGGATTAGTTCACCGGCTTGATTCCCGCACATCAACGGCCAGTCGGCGTTTAAGATCTTTTTGGCGTCCGGTGTTAGCCGAGCCCCACCATGCCGGTGACCAGCGGAGTTGCACCGGTGATGTCCGTACGCAGTGGTCAAGTCGAGGCACCGCAGCGAGGCCGTGCAAGCCGATCCGGCCTGGAGCACAGAACCGAGAGCGATCCGGACACTTGGAAATCAAGGCGCCAAGGTACTCGACTGCAGGTGCACTGGTTGGCACGGGTGGCGGCCCGCTCAAACCCGAGATTGCGATCTTGAAGCAGCCGGGATTGTCAGATCCCGGCGACCGCGCGTTGCCCACCAGAACTCCCCGTTGCTCCACCACATCAGGAGATTAGCCGACCGATCGGGGAGAAAGCAAGACTGCTGCAGCACGACTCGGGCAACGCCACTCGACTTATATTGATTACGCCGCAGGGACTGGTGACTTTTAGTAGTGATAACGGTGCCGGGTCGTCGTGACGAGCGCCGGTATCGGTGGGCGCCTTGCCACAGTAGTGGGTGGCCGCAGTGGTGGTGTCGGGGGTGCAGGCCGCGCCGAGCGGTGATGTCGGCCATGAGCTGCGCCAGGATGTGTTTCCGCTGCTCTAGAGGGGACCGGTGCGTCGGAGAAACCAACGGTGGAGGGTACGTATGGTGCACACGAGCGTGATCTGTCCGAGAAGACACCGGTGTCAGTAGCACCCCGACAGATCAACATACTGATCACGTGGCGTTCGGCAGCTAGCTGTGGATCTGCTGACGGACCGTGTCCGGTCCCGGGACCGCGGGACCTCGGCAGGCCGTGGAGCGCTTCGGTCAGGTGGAGCGGGTGGCGAGCAGGACGGCGGTCTCGAGCTCGTCGGCGGCGGCGTCGAGGTCCAGGTCGGGGTCGGCGAGCCATTCGGCAACGACGCCATCGATGGCGCCACCGATGGCCAGGGCCATCACGCGGATGTCGAAGGGGCGCAGCTGCCCGGTGTCCTGCCCGGCGGATAGGATCCCGGCCAGGGCCTGCCAGCGGCTGGTGGCGTCCGGGGAGCCTGCCGTGCGCTCTCGGGCTCCCTCCCGGTCCTGGCCGAGGATCTCGACGATGATGCGGACGTGGGTCGGGTTGTCGCGCATGTACTCGACGAGACCGCGAAGGTAGGCGACGAGCATCGCCACCGGATCACCGGCGCGTCCGACGCGTTCCCCGACAACGCCGACCACGCCGTCATAAACGTGCAGCAACGTCGCCTCGATGACCTTGTCCTTGGAGGCGAAGTGGTAGAGCACCGCGGCCTTGGAGATCCCGGCCCGCTCGGCGATGGCCGACAGCGACGTCGCGGCGTACCCGCGCTCGGCCATCAGCGCGACGGTGCCCTCGACGATCTGGCGGCGCCGGGCCTGCTCGGTGAAGGTCAGCGTCCGGTCGCCCGGATCAGGCATCCCGCGCCCGCAGCCGCAGGGCCGCCGCACCCAACCCGGCCGCGACCCACACCAGCAGCAGGACCGCCGCGGCACCGGCGGGCGACGCCTCAACGGGCGCGGCCGTACCGGAGATACTGTGCAATGCCGCCGCCGGCAGCGCGGGCACCAGCACCGCGGCGAGCGGCCCGGGGAGCCAGCCGAGGACGGTCGGAAGTGCCAGCAGCACCAGCGCGGCGACGATCCCGCCGCCGGTGCTGCGCGTGAGTGTGGCCGCGACCAGCGCGATCAGCGCGTAGAAGACCGGGACCAGCACCGATCCGGCGGCCAGCCGCAGCAGGCCCGGATCGCCCAGGTCAGCGCCCGGCAGGTCACTGCCCAGCAGCACCGCCTGACCGACCAGTAGACACAGCGCGGCGACCGCCAGGGCGACACCGGCGGCGACCACCACGGTAACGGCCGCCTTGGCCAGCAACACCCGGCCGCGGCGCGGAGTCGAAATGAACGTGGGCTGGGCCAGGCCACTGGAGTACTCCGAGCCCATGAACAACGCGCCGAGCACGATGAGGACGACCGCCGCGACGTCGACCCCGACGAGCGCGGCCTCGACGACCGTCGTAGGCGCCAGGTCGGCGATCGCGGTGCCCTGGGTGATCGGCAGGCTCACGGCGAACAGCAGCGCCATCACGACGGCCGTGACCAGGGCCGTGACGGCCAGACCGGGCAACGTTCGGACCGACCAGAACTTCGTGTGCTCGGCACGCAGCGCGGCACGCGGTCCCGGCCCGGTCGGGTGGGCGGCAAGGGTGGTGGTCATACCAGGTGCTCCGTTCGTGCGGTCGGCGCGGAGGCATCGGCGGTGAGCTCGAGGAACGACTCCTCCAGCCGGTGGGTCTGCGGGGTGAGCTCGCGCAGGGCGATGCGGTGTTCCAAGGCCAGCCGGCCGATCCGTTCCGGGGCGACGCCGCGCACGGTGAGCCCGCCGGCGGGTCCACCGGCCACCGTCGCGCCGGCCCGGCACAGCGCCTCGGCCAGCACCGAGGCCTGCGCGGGATCGGCGGCACCGACCCGCACCGCGATTCCCCGCGAACGAAGCTCGGAGATCTCCAGAGCCTCAACCAGCCGACCAGAATTGATGATCACGACACGGTCGGCGGTCTCCTCCATCTCATTCATCAGATGGCTGGAGACGAACACCGTGCGGCCCCCGGCGGCAAGCTCGCGCAACAACGATCGGATCCAGCGGATGCCCTCGGGATCCAGGCCGTTGAGCGGCTCATCGAGTAGCAGCACGCCGGGCTCACCCAACAATGCTCCGGCGATTCCCAACCGCTGGCGCATCCCCAGGGAGAACGTGTCCACCCTGCGGTCTGCGGCGGCCGCGACCCCGACCAGCTCGAGCACCTCCTCGACCCGCCGACGGCCGATCCCCGCCGCGTCGGCCATCCAGCGCAGGTGCGCGCGGGCGGTGCGGCCAGGATGCATGCACCGTGGGTCGAGCAAGGCGCCGATCTCCCGGGCCGGCGCCACGAGCTCCCGGTAGGGATGCCCGTTGACCGTCACCGACCCCGAGGTCGGCGCGTCCAGTCCCAGAATCATCCGCATCGTCGTCGACTTGCCCGACCCGTTCGGCCCGAGAAAACCCGTCACGGCCCCAGGCGTGACGTCGAACGACAACCCGTCCACCGCCAGCACCTCGCTGTACCGCTTGGTGAGCCCCCGTGCGCTGATCATCGCAACCCCCGTGGTGTTTGACCGATCGGTAGCTTATCTGACCGATCGGTCAGGCCGCACGGGGATTACCGGCGTCGGAGGATTTCGTGACCAGCCTCACCTCGATGTCTGCCGGACCAGGCGGTGCCGCCGCCGCGTCGATCAGAAGTCGGCCGGGATGCGCAGGACCTGGCCAGGCTGTATCCGGTTCGGATCAGCGAGGATGTCCCGGTTCGCCTCGAAGATCACCTCGAAGCCACCGCCGATGAACAGTTGCTCGGAGGCTGCGATGCCCGAGAGCGTCTCACCGGGCTGCACGACGTGCAGCAGGTAGCTGCGGAAGCCGGGGGCAATGGCCGTACCGAAGAACACCGGAACCGACACCCGGGCCTCGGCCTCGTCCGCTCCGGTACTCGGTGCAACCTCGATGACCCCGCGCGGCGTGGGTGGCGGGTTGGGCAGGTCGATCCGTGCCTGCCACGCCGAGAGCAGGTTCGTAGCCAGGGTGGACGTCTCCAGCAACGCGCGGCCGGTGCCGTCGAGTATCCGGATGTCGATGGTGGCTTCGAACCCGCCGCCGGTGCCCGCGACGAGCAGCGGATCGCCGACCAGATCGTTCGGCTGCGGCTGGTCCACCCTGAACGGCGATCGTGTCATGACGTCTGCTCCTCCTCGATCCGCGCGGCCGCACACCACGGCACAGACTCAAGGAAACGTTATCTGATTTGCCCGCCGAGGCGCTGGCCCATTTGTCGAGAAATATGACGGCTACTCCTCGGTTGCCGATTCCCGTCAACAGCCCGGCCGAGCTCGGCACCGGACCAGCGACATGATGGGGCGATGATCCCCGACCGCCCGGTACGGACGTTGTTCGCCGCCGACGACGTCTCGGCCGAGCTGCGGCGCCTCGCCGGCCAGCAGCAGGCCGACGGCGGCTGGCAACATCGTGCTGGCGTGAGCAGTCCCGGCAGCGGCACCGAGCACCTCCGCGAGGAATGTCGGTGCGGCCCCTTACGCTCATCGCACAGACATCACCCGATGGTGGATGCCGAGGGCGTGAAGGAGTTCGGGATGACTGGTCTCGCGGCTGCGGATGAGACGGTGCCGGCTGCCGGCGCACGCGGAGTGGAGCCCCGGTGGGAGCAGCACCGGGTGGAGCTCACCGGGTACTGCTATCGCATGCTCGGATCGGCCGCCGACGCCGAGGACGCCGTCCAGGACACGCTGGTGCGCGCCTGGCGGGGTTACGACGGTTTCGAGGGCCGGTCGGCGCTGCGCTCATGGCTGTACCGGATCGCCACCAACGTGTGCCTGACCATGCTCGACGGCAGGAACCGTCGGGCCCGACCGATGGACTTCGGGCCCTCGTCCACGGCGACGACGCCGCTGGGCCCCCCGCTTCCCGAGGCCACGTGGATCCAGCCGATCCCCGACACGCGAGTCCTGCCCAGCGGAGGTGACCCGGCCGAGCTGGCAGTCTCGCGGGAGTCGATCCGCCTCGCGTTCGTGGCCGCGTTGCAGCACCTGCCGGCCCGACAGCGGGCGGTGCTGATCCTGCGGGAGGTGCTGCAGTGGAAGGCCTCCGAGGTCGCCGAACTGCTCGACACCACGGTTGCCTCGGTCAACAGTGCGCTGCAACGGGCGCGGGCCACGCTCGCCGCCCACAACCTCGACTCGTCCGCCCCGATCGACGAGGTCGACCGCGCGCACCGCGAGCTTCTCAACCGGTACGCCGAGGCCTTCGAGCGCTACGACATCGAGGCGCTGGTCGCGTTGCTGCACGAGGACGCCGTGCTGTCCATGCCCCCCTACGACCTGTGGCTACGGGGTCCCGCCGACATCCGCCACTGGTGGGTCGGGCCGGGCGCGGGCTGCCGGGGCTCCCGCCTCGTCCCGCTCTCGGCCAACGGTCTGCCGGCGTTCGGGCAGTACAAGCCCAGCCCGGACGGCGGCTTCACACCGTTCGCGGTGCAGGTCCTCGAGATCTCGGGAGGTCTGATCACCGGGTTCAACGCGTTCCTGGACACCGAAGCGCTCTTCCCGATGTTCGGGCTGCCGCCCCGGCTCGACGCCTCGGACACCGCCATCCAACGATGAGCTCCAGGGGCGTGCGGTCCCCTCCGTTGAGGACTCGGCTCGGTCATCCAGCAGGCATAACACTTAGTAACTAAATCTCACACAGAGAGTTACCAAACGTCAAGCCTTCCGTGCTGGTACGGGCTCCCCGGCCGGGTAGTCGACGCGGCCGAGTGACGCCCAGTTGCGTCTAATGGTCACCGCCCCTGGGCGGGGTGCACTACAGTCGGTGGCGACACGCCGACAAGGAGTGCCTGTGAGCGTTAGTCCGCTTGAGCGGTTCGCGGTAGCTGTTCTCGAACGCATCGGCACGTTGCTGTGGGGGTTCCCACCTCGGCTGATGGCTCCGATCGTCCAGGAGCTGGGCCCGCTACGGGCGCTGTGGTGGTTCGGTCGGCACCTGTCGCGCTACGAGCTGACCCTTCGTCGGTTCGGCAAGGTGCGGACCCACCTCATCTGTGTCGCGATCTCCCTGGTGAACGGCTGCCGGTACTGCGCACACGGGCACGCCTACGCCCTCCAGCTGGCCCACCTGAACGACGTGGGCACGCTGTTTCCGCTCGACAATCAGGCTATCGACCGGTTGCGCGGGCTTCCCGCCGCTCACATCCGCAACACTCTCGTCGATGCGCTGGAACGAACCCGGTTGCATGCCGAGGTGATCCCGCTCGACCGCACGTTTGCCCTGATGGCAGGGGTGTACCCGCCGATCGATCATGACGACGTGCAGATCGCCCACCTCGTCGCGATGTTCGGGATGCTGAACTCGGTCGGCGTTGCTGACCAGACGCCGATCGACGAGGCGCATGACCCGCTCAACCGGGACCCTGAACTCAAGCGCTCCTACGCGGTCCTGCACGCAGCGCTGAGCGTGTGATGCGGCTAGACGTGAAGCACCGGCGGCACCCAGGGCGACATCGACGAGGTGGCGGTCACGGTATGAGCAGCACGCCGAACACTGTCGCCACGGCCGCCCTGGAGTACCTCGGCCAACGGTTGTGGGGCTTCCGGCCACGACTCATGACGGTGATCGTGCAACGCCTCGGCCCCGTACGTGCGCTCGCCTGGTTCGCCAGGAACATGCCCCGCTATCAGCAGTCGCTACGGGTCTACGGCTCCTTGCGCGCCCACCTGCTCTGCGTGACCGTCTCACTGGTCAACGGGTGCCGGTACTGCACGTTCGGCCACGCCTACGCATTCGAGCTGATCTACCTGCGGGAGCACAGGACGCTGTTCCCGCTCGACGAGAACGCCATCGTCGCGCTGCACAAGCTCGACCCACCGGACATCCGCGCCCAGCTGGTGGACGCCGTACGGCTGGCCGGACTCGACGATGAGGTGGTGTGGATCGACCGGATGCTCGAGCGGGTAACCGGCGTGTGGCGCGTGACCAGTCGCGACGACGCCAGATTGGATCATCTGATCCGCATGTTCGAGGTGCTCAACGTCTGCGGTATCGCCGAGGACGTCGCCCCGGACCAGGCCCACGATCCGACGAACAGGAACCGGGCCCTGAAAGACCACTACGCCGCGCTGCGTGCGGCGGACTCGGCCTGATCAGCTAACCGAGCCAAGTGGCGCTCAGCTGCGGTCACCCCTCCCTCCCGGTGGACAGCAACCCCGTCTAGGACGGCGTGTTCCGTCGCCGTGGGTTACCCGTCCCGGCACCACGGGACAGCTCGCCGGTGTCGCGGTAACGACAGATACGACCTGACGTCTCGGCTCAACACGTCGTCGAACAACGCCGATCCTACCTTCTCCACCCGTGGAGTAATGACTCAGGGTCCATTCGACGGATTCCAGTCCGGCAATCGGAGTCTTGACGAGACCGTCCTGGGCGTCGACTGGCGACACGCCGAACAGCGACACGCCGAACAGTTATCTCACATTTAGGAAACACTCGCGGATCGAACCCTGAAACCAAGTGTGATTGTTATCACAGTAACTAAAACCATTATGTCGCGGAGCAGCATCGGAGCACCGCACCGCGCCAGTCGAAACGGTCTGAGCGCTCCATCGTCGGTAACGCCTCGAAGCGGATCGCCGAGGTAGCAGTTATCTGGTCGCCGAGACCGTGAGCGGCCCAGGGAAAATCAGCGCGTAAAGGAAGTTCTTAGTTTGATGACAGCGATCTTGGGACCGCCACCGACCCGGCGGGCTCGGCGACAGTCGACGAAACCACCGGGCGGCGGTGCGGCGAACGTGGTGCCGTCGACGTTCGTAGTGCTGCGATCCCCCGTCGACCTCGAGGTCGTGATCCCGGCCTACAACGAGTCCGCCCGATTGCCGACGACGCTGCAGCGCAGCGTCGAGTTCCTCGCCGATCAGCCGTGGCGTACCCGGCTGGTCGTGGTCGACAACGGCAGCGTCGACGAGACAGCGGCGGCGGCGCGGGCCGCGGTGCGACCCACCGACATAGTCACGGTCGCAGTCATCGGATGTTCGCGAGCCGGAAAGGGCGCCGCAGTTCGCCGGGGCCTGATGACCAGCACCTCCCCGTTCGTCGGGTTCTTCGACGCCGACCTGGCCACGCCGATCGAGACGCTCACCGAGACCGTCGCGGCGCTGCAGGAGGGTGCGACTGCGGTGATCGGGTCGCGACACGCGCCCGGCGCCAGTTTCGTGCGGTCTCAACCGCTGGGCCGTCGGCTGGGTGGGGCGGTGTTCCGAGCGTTGACCCGGCCGTTGGTCACCGGCGTGCACGACACCCAGTGCGGGTTCAAGTTCTTCCAGCGTGACGCGGTCCAGGCCGCGATCAGACGCTGCCATATGACCGGGTTCGCCTTCGATGTCGAGCTGCTGGCCCAGATCCAACACGGCGGCGGCCGCATCGTCGAGCTGCCGGTGGCCTGGACCGATCAGACCGGTTCCACCTTCCACCCGATCCGCGACGGCCTCACCAGCTTCAGCGCGATCCTGCATCTGCACTGGAAAATCCGATGACCCCCACTGCCCATGGAAAGGACGCGTTGCCCGGCAGCCTTCTCGAGCAGCTGTCCGATGCGCGGATCCTTGTACTCAACTGGCGCGACGTGCGCCACCCACAGGCCGGCGGGGCCGAGCAGTACATGCACCAGATCGCGTGCCGCTGGGCTGCGGCGGGCGCCCAGGTGACCTGGCTGACCGCCCGGCACCCGGGACAGCCGAAACAGGAGACCGTAGATGGTATCGAGATCCGCCGCGCGGGGGGCCCGCTAACCCTCTACCCGAGAGTTGCCCTGCGGCTGATGCGCTCGATCGGCC
Organism: Mycobacteriales bacterium; assembly: GCA_038257875.1. Lineage (GTDB taxonomy): Bacteria > Actinomycetota > Actinomycetes > Mycobacteriales > Pseudonocardiaceae > Pseudonocardia. The sequence continues at coordinate 38,143 of JBBSQN010000018.1, read as the reverse complement.
GGATCGACTACATCGTGGACTGTCAGAACGGAATCCCGTTCTTCTCCCCGCTGTTCGTCGCGCCCGCGGTGCCAGTAGTGCAGCTGGTCCACCACGTTCACCAGGACCAGTTCGCCACCCGGTTCGGCCCGATGTTGGCCGCGGTGGGCAGGTTTCTGGAGGGCCGCGTCGCGCGCCGGGTCTACCGCGGACGACCCATCGCCGCGGTCTCCCCCTCCACCCGCCACGAGCTGCGCCGCCGGCTCAGGTTCCGCGGTCCCATCCACGTAGTGCCCAACGGGACCGGGCCGGTGCCGGCGCTGCGAGCACTACGAGACCCGAACCCGGCGATCACCGTGGTCAGCCGTCTGGTGCCGCACAAGCGGATCAACCTGCTCCTGGCGCAGCTGGTAGCTACAGCGGCGGCGGTACCGGGGCTGCGGGTCGACATCGTCGGCGACGGCCCCGAACTACCTCGCCTGCGGCAGCTGGCCGACGACCTCGCTCTCGGCTCAGTGGTGACCTTCCACGGCTACCGATCCGATACCGATCGTGACGAGCTGTTGGGCCGGGCGTGGCTGACCACCGTCACCTCCGCCGCCGAGGGTTGGGGCTGCTCGATCATCGAGGCCGCCGCCCACGGCGTGCCGACCCTCGCCATGCGGGTGCCCGGCATCCGTGACTCGGTCGTGCCGGAGCGCACGGGTTGGCTCGTCGACGATGAGGCCACGTTCGGGGCAGCGATGGTCACAGCGCTGCGCGATCTCGCCGATGCCACCCGCGCCCGCGAGATCACCGACGCCTGCCACGCCTGGGCCCGCTGCTTCGATTGGGACCGCAGCGCGGAGCTGCTCGCCGGAGTCCTCCTCGACGCCGCCGCACGCGCCACCGGCCATCGCCGGGATCGCTCGACCCGCTCCGACATCGCCGCCGTCGCCCGGTTCGCCCGGCCCGAGGGTTGGTCCGAGACCGCCGGTGAGCTCCGCCCGATCGACCAGGTCGTCGTCGAGAAAGGACGGGTGAGCCTGCTGCTCCCCGGTTGCGACGAGGTCGACGCCGCCGTCGCCCTGTCCCGCCTCGGTGTCACTCCTGCCGAGATCCGGCTGGCCGAACAGTACGAGCTGCTCACCGGGCCCGCCGGAATGCCGGCGGTACTCGGCTACGGGTACGCCACGACACAGGACGGATCGATCGCGTCGTGACCATGACTACCCTCCGGGCCCGGCAGGTGGACGGGCCGGGTTCGGTCCGCATGTCGGAGGCGCTGACTCGGTTGCAGGGGCACAACGCTCTGCTGTCCGGGACCGCCGCGGTGATCGGCGCGGTGAGCTACGCCACCACCGTCGTGATGGCCCACCTGGTGCCCAGCAGCGGCTACATCGCGTTCGCGGCCGTGGTCAGCCTGCTGGCGACGGCGGGGATCACCGCCGAGGCGCTCGTGCCGCTGCCGCTCGCCGCCGCCGTGCGCCAGCACCCGGCCGGCTCACCGAGCCGTCGCCAGGGACTCGCCTTCGCAGTGACCGTGTCGATGGCAGGCGGTGTCGTCGCCGCTGTCGTTCTCGGAGCCGTGACCGCGCTGTTCGCCGGACCCGCGATCGTGGCCGTCTGTGCCGCGGCTGCCTTCGCGTTGTTCGCGACGACGCCGACCTGGGGGCTGCTGCTGGGCGAGTCGCGCGTCGGTACCTACGCCGTCACCAAGGTGGTCGAGGTCACGGTGCGCGCCACGTGTGCGGTGACAGCCATCGTCCTCGGCTGGAGCGTGGGCAGCGCCCTGGGCAGCTTCTTGATCGGGTTCGTGGTCGTCACGGCCGTGGGACTGCGCGCCGGCGGGAGTGACCTGGGCTGGCAACCGAACGCGATGCGGGACCGCTCGCGGTGGCTCGAGACCTCCGGGCTCGCTGCCGTCCAGCTCTCGCTGTCGGGTTTGGGTGGTCTGGACATCGTGCTGGCGGCCGTGGTGGTCCACGACCCGACCTCCGCGGCGGGCTACCAAGCCATCGCGGCTCTGACCAAGGGCCCGCTCTACGTCGCGGCAGGCGCGATCCTGATCAGCTATCCGCTGCTACGCGCCGGTGGAGACCGGGCAGGGGAGATCCTGCGAGCCTGTCTGCGGTCCTTCGCCCGACTCGCCGTGCCCACCACCGCGGTTCTGGCGACCGTGCCGGTGGCCGTGGCCGCGATCGCGCTCCCCCGAACCTACCTCGGCAGCCTCCGCGAACTGCCGTGGCTCGCCGTCGCCGGGTTCGGCTACGCCACCCTCACGGTCGTGGTCCTGACGTTGCTCAGTCGGGGCGCGGCGGGGCGCTGCACGGCTGCGGTGGTCGGCGCCGTGGTCGTGCACACGAGCGCCCTGCTCATCGGCTGGAGGCTGGGCTCGACCCACGGTCTCGCCGTCGGATCGACGATCGGAGCGCTCACCGCAGCCACGGTCGCCGGGCTGGCGGCCGCCCCGCTGCTCCCTCGCTGGTGCGCCCGCACCATGCTCCGCGGTCTGGCTGCGACCGGGCTGTTGATCACCGCCCTGCTGCTGGCCCGGCCGTCCCCGGTCGGATGGCTCACCGTGGCGGTCGCCGCCGGCGTCGTGGTCGTCCGGGGGGCCCTCGCCCGACCCGCCGGCCGTCGTAGCGGGCCGGAGCGGGCACAGCCCGCCGGGTGCTTCGAGCAGCTGCAGATCCTGCACCTGGGGTTCGAGGATCCGGCGATGCCCGGCGCCGGCGGCGGATCCCTCCGCACCCACGAGATCAACCGGCGGCTGACCGGGGAGCATCAGATCACCGTCCTCACCACCCGTTTCCCAGGCTGTCGGGATCGCATCCAGGACGGAGTGCGCTACGTGCACATCGGCGTCGGCACCGGCCGTACCCGGTTGACCCGGTTGCTGGGCTACGTCCTGCTGCTGCCGCTGTGTACCCGCCGCTATCCCGCCGACATCGTGATCGAGGACTTCTTCGCCCCGATCTCCACCCTCGCCGCCCCGCTGTGGACCGGACGGCCCACGATCGGGATGGTGCAGTGGCTCAACGCCAGGGAGAAGGCCAGGCAGTACCACCTGCCGTTCCACCTGCTGGAACGAGCCGGCGTCCGGCGCCACCGCCGCCTCATTGCCGTGTCGGACGATCTCGCCGACCGCCTGCGGGTCATGAACCCACGCGCCGAGGTCGACGTCGTCGCCAACGGCGTGGACCGGGCAGCCTTCGAACCCGAGCACCGGCTCGGCCAGGACGTGGTGTTCATCGGCCGGCTGGAGATCGCACAGAAAGGCGTGGACCTGTTGCTACAAACCTGGGCACTGGCGGCACCGCACCTGACCGGCCATTTGATCATCGCCGGCACCGGGCCGGACGAGCAGCGGTTACGACGGATGGTGGCCGAGCTCGGCCTCGCGGACCGGGTTCGGTTCGTGGGGTGGGTCAGCGGCGCGGCGAAGTACGCGCTCCTGGCCGATGCCCGGCTCGCGGTGGTGCCCTCGCGGTTCGAGACCTTCGGCATCGTGGCGGTGGAAGCGCTCGCCACTGCTACCCCGGTCCTCGCCTTCGACATCGCCTGCCTGCGTGCGGTCGTCCCGGCCCGCTGCGGGCGGCGGGTGCCGGCGTTCGACGTCCACGCGTTCGCCGACGCCCTGGTCGCCGCCTACACCGACAGCGAATGGCTGCTGTCCGCCGGTCGGGCTGGACGCACGTTCGCCGCCGGCTACGACTGGGACGCACTCGCGCAGCGACAGCTCGTTCTCTACACCACGGCCCTTCAGGAAAGTTCATGATCGCCACGATGGAACGGGACGCACTCGCTGGTGGAACCCTCGTCCCGAGGTTCGACGTCGCCGACGCTCGGGTGCCCACCACGGGCTATCGCGCTCGCCGGTCGCTACCGTTCGCCGTCGCTGCTGTCGCCGTCGCGTCGGCGGCCGTCGGCCTACGACTCATCGGACAGACCACCGCCTACGAACTGTTCGTCGATGAGATCCAATATGTCGACCTCGGCAACTCGTTCGCCGAGGGCCGGGGACCGGAGCTGTTCGGCGAGCCGTTCTTCCTGCACCCGCCGCTGTTCTTCGCGCTGCTCGGCGGGATCATCGATCAGCCCGTGACCCAGGTGACGGTCGATCTCGTCCTCGAACTGCGCTGGGTCAACTCAATCTTCGCAGCATTCAACGTCCTGCTCATCGTGGCCGTCGCCCGCCAGGTGACCGGGCGGGACCCGGCCCTGATCGCGGGTGCGCTCTACACGCTCGACCCGTTCGCCATCAAGTTCGACAGCCGCGTGGTCCTGGAGACGTCGATGATGACCGCGGTGCTGGCGGGGGTGCTGGCCGCCCTGCTCGCGGTGCAGGCGAACGGCACCCGGCGCACGTGGTGGCTGATCGGCGCCGGCGTCGCCTTCGGGATCGCGCTGACCACGAAGCAGACCTCCGCCCTCGTCACCACGGTGCCGCTGGGGCTGATGCTGATCACCTCGTGGGGGCTGCGACGCCGAGAGGCGGCCTGCGTGCTCGGCGTGCAGGCCGGGGTGTACGGCGCCTACCTGGGCTGGGTGCTGGCCACCGAGCGCATCGGGGACTGGTGGGAGCAGACGTTCGTCGGTGCGGCGCGGGCCATCGGCACGATCCAACAGACCGGTTTCAACGCCCCAGGCGCGCCGGGGCTCCTCGACCGCGTCCTGGCGAACCTCAGCCTGTTCGGACCGACATACCTGCTCATCGCGGTGGGCTCCGCTCACGTCGCCCACCTGCTGGCGACCACGCGACGCTCGCTGCGCGCCGGCACCCACCCGACGGGCCGGCAGGACTCGGCCACGGCCAGCAGCACGCTGCTGACCTGCTGGTTCCTGGGCATCCTCGCCTCGATCGCGTACACGGTCGGGTTCGGAACGCTGGAGGAGCAGACGTTCTACCTGCTCGCCGTACCCTCCATGGTCGCGGTTGCGATGGCGGTCTCCCGGTTTGCCGTACTACCGCGGCTCGTGTATCTCGCCGGCGGCATGGCCGTCGCAGCCATACTCTTCGGATCCTCGGCAGTGTGGTACCGGGTGCACAGCACCACCGACGACACCTACCACGCCTTCACCACGTGGGCCGCGACGAATCTGCCGGTGGGCACCCAGCTCGGGCTGACCGAGGGCATGGCGCAGTTCGTCCTGCCCGGCTACGGAGCGCACGCCTTCACCTCGGTGGACGATATCCGCACCACCGGTGCGCGCTACGTGCTCGTCTCCACCCAGCTCACGCAGCTCGGATTCGCGTCCATCACACCGGCGGTGATCGACACGCTCGACGCCCGGTACGCCGTGGTCTTCCACGTCACCGGGCGTACCTCCGGCGACCTGCAGCTCTACGACCTCAACGCACCGCTGGACGGGTCGGCACCGGTCGTTCCCGGCGCGCAGGGGGTGGCACCGTGACCGACCTCCGTCCCCGTCCGACAGCAAAGATCGGATTGATCAACAGTCTGGTCGGGATCCGTGGGGTGTTCAGCGCGGTCGTCGTGCTGATCCACCTCGCGCCGTTCGCCATTCGACTCACCCCGGCGGGCGCGCCGGGGTGGGAGGCTATCTGGCACAACGGCTACGTCGCGCTGGACCTGTTCTTCGTCCTCAGCGGCTTCGTGATCACCCACGGCTACCGCACGACGTTCAGCTCGGGGGTGCGCCGAGGGGCCTACGGACGGTTCCTCTGGGCGCGGCTGGCGCGCTTCTACCCCACCCATCTCGCGGTTCTCGCCCTGCTCGTCGGCGCCGTCGGGGTCGCTGCCGCGGCGGGCATACCGCTGGACCGGGTGGGTGATCTCGGAGGCGACCTGCTCCGCCACATCCTGCTGACCCAGGGCTGGGGCGGTGCCGAACACCTGTCGTGGAACGGGCCGACCTGGTCGTTGAGCTCGGAGTGGTTCTGCTACCTGGTCTTCCCGTTCCTCGTGCCGTTGATCATCCGGTTCCGGACCCCGCTCGCCGTCCTGGCCGGCTACCTCGCCGCGATGGCTGTCCCCCTGGTCGCCTACGGGTTTCTCGGCTTCGGCGACGCCCAGATCACCTATCAGGCGCCGCTGTGGCGAGCGGCGGGCGAGTTCCTCGCCGGCGCGTTCCTCAGCCAGCTGATGATCCACGTTCCGCGGTTGTCGGAGGCCTGCGGACGGCTCACCGGGGTCCTCGCCTCGGCCGGGATCGCGGCGATCGCCGTGCTGGCCTGGGCCGGCGCGCCGGCGATGCTCGCCGTTCCCCTTCTCGGGCTGTTCGTGCTCGGTCTCGCCCAGCAGCGGGGCAGGCTGGCGGCGGTGCTGTGCACGCGCCCGTTGCTGGTCGCGGGTGACCTCGCCGTCGCGCTCTTCCTCGTCCATGTGCCGTGGCTGCTGCTGGCGACGAGGTTCGTCACGCCGCAACGGTTCCCCGGCGGATGGGGTTGGCTCGGGGTCGTCCTGCTGATCGGTGGAGCCGTCGGGGTCGCGATCGTGATGCGGGCGCTGGTGGAGCGTCCGAGCGCGCGGGTGATGCGCAGGATGGTGCCCAGGCCGTCGCCGGCACCGGTGACGGTCGGGGCTGCGGCGCCGGTGGGTGCGCCATCCGTCGGATCACGGACCGAGGACTGAGGAGCATAGTGGGTCGTGTTCGACGGGCGATGGTGACCGGAGTGGGAACGATCCTGCTGGTCGTCGCCATCGCTGCATGCGAGTCACCGGCGCGGGCGATGACGAGCCTGCGATGGGGGGTGGTGCCGTCGTCCTGCGTCCCGGATCGGGCTGCCGCCAACCGGGCGGCCGGGGTGAAGCTGGTGGTGCTCGAGGCGTTGTGGGATCACTATCAGCCCACCCCTTCCGGCGTGGACGACGACTATGTCCGCGAGCTCAACGTACGTCTGAGCACGTGCCTGGGCGCGGGCCTGCGCGTGATCCTCTCCCCGGGAGTCCAGTACCCACCCGCGTGGGTACGTCAGCTACCCGGCGCGGCGTTCCGCGACCAGCACGGCAGCGCTCCGGCCTCCGGTGCGGTCAACGTGGTGTTCAGCGCGCCGGTCCGGCAGGCAGTGCACGAATACCTCCGCCGCCTCACGGTCGACCTGCCACTCGCCCAGGTCGAGGCCGTCCGGCTGGGCACGACCGACGCCGGCGAGCTCGGCTACCCCGGACCCACGGACGGGCCCGGGGATGGCGCCCACGACTGGTGGGCCTTCGATGACGCCGCGCAGACCGGCGTAGGTCTACCCGCAGACCAGGCTCCGACCCCACTACCGGGGTGGGTACCCGGCGAGACCACCTGGCGCGGTCGGACGGTCACCACCGACGATGCGGCCGGCTGGTTCCAGTGGTACCAGCGGGCACTGGTCGGTGCCGTGGTCGGGCAGGCGGAGGTGCTGCGCGCTGCCGGATACGGCAGAGATCTCCACATCCCGGTGGCCGGTCGCGGCGTGCTCCCGATCGATCTCCAGCGCGCGACGGCTGCCCGGCTCGACGGTTCCGCCGATCCCGACGGGTCCCTGGAGCGAGGCCTGTACTACCCCGACCAGTTCGCGTTGCTTGCCGATGCGTCGGTGGCACGCAAGGACGAGGGATCGGCGTTCGTACTGGACCTGACATCGGTTGACGACGCCACCGCGGTGCGTGCCCGGAACCTGACTCCGCCGCAGGACACCTGCCGGATCGAGGATCCCGAAGCCAGCCTCCACCTGACAACCCCGGTGCACAGCTGGGCCAATCTGCGGTGGAGCCGCGCCATCGCCGCTCGAACCGGCCTGAGCGTGATCGGGGAGAACCCGGGCCCGCCCAGTGCTGCCACCGGCGGTACCGCTGACTCCGACTCCGAGGCCGAGCAGCTCGTCCACGCCCCCCGTTACGCCGTCGAGTGCCGACTGGCCGCGTTCCTGTTCGCGTTCGAGGACGATCTCCACACCGGACGTTCGGCCGTCACCCTCGAGGACTACGCCCGCGTCATCAGCGACGAACCTCCCCCCACCGAGCTACGCTGACCAGCAGGAACGAAGGAGATGAACCCTATCAAGAATCCGAGTCCAGCTACCCGGTTCGATTTTCCGATACGCAACAAATTGAGGTTCGTCGCAAGTTATGTCGCCCACAAGACGTTCCTCCTCTTCCGAGATGTGGAGCACCCCCGAACCAGGCTGTTCGTCTACGAGATAATCTATTCGTTATGTCGGGCTCTGGGCCGCCCCCCGCTGCCATTGCGATGGCTCGACATACGCCGGATAAAGTCCAGGTTCGGCACCTTCGACGTACGCCCGGGGACGATCGACGCAGCCTGCGCGTCACCGGCGTTCGAGCGGCTCGACATCGATCGACTCGGAGCAGAGGTCGCTGTGCGGCTTGCCGCCGGCAAGCGTGTGGTCTTCGCCGATGTCGGCGCCGACATCGGAACCTATACGATCACTATAGCGCGCCGGGCACCGCACGGAGCGAACCTGCACGTCGTCGCTTTCGAACCGTCCCAGGAGTCGTTCAGCATTCTCGAGAAGAATATCGACCTGAACGGGCTGGGAGAGCACGTGGCAGCCCGCCGGGTGGCCTGCGACGACGGCTCAGCGACCTCGGCGACGCTCACCTTCGACGAGCTCGAACCGGGAAGCAGCGGAATTCGCACCGATCTCGTTCACGGCACGTCCACGGAGGTCGTCTCGGTGTCCACGATCGACAAGGAGCTGACCGGCATCGGCGACGGTGCTGTGCTCGTCCTCAAACTCGACGTCGAAGGGTACGAGGTAGCCGTGCTCCGAGGCGCGACCGACACCATCGACCGCGCCGAGGAGTCCCTTCTTCTCGTCGAGGACTTCGTGGACGACCGGGTCGTCGAGTACCTGCAGCGCAGCGGCTGGGAGTTCGTCGACAAGCTGACACCCTACAACAGTTTCTGGCGCACGACCAGGACGTCGTGAGCTCGATGGTACCCGAAGGCGGGGAGCGGAGAGCAGGGACTCGGCCCACCGCAACCCGCAACTATGTTATAGTCACACGTCGCGTCTGCCCACCAGACACGATTTCAATCCCTTTTGGAAAGGGCGTGGCAGTGGACAGCATAGTTTTCGAAGAGATGCCGACAGCCGACGGCGGGTTGGAAGTTCGATCGACGGTCGGCAAGGGTGAAGGTGTTTTCGCGGCTCGATCTTTCCAGCGTGGCGAGATCGTGCTGGTCGGTGTCATAACGCACGAGCTTGACCGCAACCACTCCCACGCCTCCCAGCTCGGAGAGCATCGCTTTGTCATCCACGGCGGGCTCGTCCCGAAGGTGAACCACTCCTGCGAGCCGAACTGCGGAATCCGCCCCAACCCGACGGGAGCGCACGACCTGGTGGCCCGCAGCCCCATCGCCGCCAGCGACGAGATCACTTTTGACTACGCCATGCGGAACTACGGCATCGAGCATTTCCCCGGGACCTGCGGCTGCAGCACAGCCGCGTGCCGCGGACGCACTACCGGCTGGAAGGACCTGCCCGCACAGCGGAAAGCGGACTACACAGGCTTCGTGGCCCCGTACCTGCTCGACCTCGACAGCCGCGGGCCCACCTGGTCGAACGCATAGCAGCCTGCGCATCGGAGAGCTGATCTTCCTCGGTCGCGTCGGGAACCGACGGTTAGGCTGTTCCGGTCTCGAAGGCGGTGAACAATGTCGGCGACGCGCCTGCTGGTGCTGGGGATCGTCCGCGGGTACGGGCGCGCCCACGGCTACCGGGTGGGCAACGACCTGCTCTCCTGGGGCGCCGACGAGTGGGCCAACGTCAAGTGGGGCTCGATCTATCACGCGCTGCGGGCACTGACCCAGGCCGGCTTCCTGCTCGACCACGACGACGTGCCGGGCCGCACCGACTACGAGCTCACCGAACGCGGCGAGGCCGAGTTCCTGCGGCTGCTGCGCGACGCGGTGCTCCGGCCCCAACCGCGGCCCGACGTCCTCGGCGCCGCGCTCGCGATGCTGCCCGCACTCCCCCGCGACGAGGCGGTCCAGCTGCTCCGCGAGCGCCTGACCACGCTGGAGGAGACCCGGGACAAGGCGCAGGCGCAGGTGGACGGCTGGGCCGACCCACCGCACGTTCAGGAGCTGTTCGGGCTGTGGCGCCACAACGCCGCCGGTGGCGCGGAGTGGACCCGCGGGTTGATCGATCGCCTGGAGGCCGGCGCCTATCCGATGGCGGGTGAACCGGGCTCACCCGGGAGGCCCGGGAGCTGGTCGACGCCAGCGTGACCGCGGGCGGCCACCGTGACTCAAATTTGTATATCTCGCCTCCGTCGGGCACACTCACGGGAACTCAAACTTGAATCCAAGGAGTATCATGGCCGTCGCCGTCCTCGCCGACGCACTGCGCAAGCACTACCCCGGAGCCGGCGAACCGGCGCTCGACGGGTTCGACCTGTCCGTCCCGGCCGGCACCGTGCACGGGCTCCTCGGCCCGAACGGGGCCGGCAAGACCACGGCCGTCCGCATCCTCGCCACCCTGCTGCGCGCCGACGGCGGCCGCGCCGAGATCGACGGTGTCGACGTCGCCCGCGACCCGCACGGCGTGCGGCGCCGCATCGGGCTGGTCGGCCAGTACGCCGCGCTCGACGAGATCCTCGACGGTCGGCGCAACCTCGTGATGTTCGGTCGCCTGTTCCATCTGAGCTCGGCCGACGCCCGGCGCCGTGCCGACGAGCTGCTGGAACGGTTCGGTCTCGCCGACACCGACACGCGCCCCGTCAGCCGCTACTCCGGAGGTATGCGTCGGCGCCTCGACCTCGCCACGAGCATGATCCTCGCGCCGGCCGTGCTGTTCCTCGACGAGCCGACCACCGGGCTCGACCCACGCGGGCGCGCCGAGGTGTGGACCGCGGTGCGGGCGCTCGTCGCCGGCGGCACGACGGTGCTGCTCACCACGCAGTACCTCGACGAGGCCGATCAGCTCGCCGACCGGATCTCGGTGCTCGCCGCCCCGCGCGGCGTCGGTGGCCGGGTGATCGCCGAGGGGACACCCGACGAGCTGCGTACCCGGATCGGCGGCGACCGCGTCGATCTCGTCGTCCGACACGCCACGGACCTGCCCCGGGCCGCGGTGCTGGTCGAGCGGGTGGCCGGGGCGTCCGTGGAGGTCGACACCGACGGGCGGCGCGTCGCCGCACCGGTGCGCGATCGGATGGCCGCGCTCGGTGCCATCCTCCGCGCGCTCGGCGACGAAGGCATTGAGGCCGAGGACCTCACCGTCCGCCGCCCGACGCTCGACGAGGTGTTCCTGCAGCTCACCGGCACGGAGATGGCAGCGTGACGACGATCTCGGATCCCGGGTCCCGGCTGCGGTGGGCGGTGACCGACGGCGCCGTCCTGACCGGCCGCTGCCTCACGCACCTGCGCCACCAACCCGCACAGCTGGCCACCGCCGTCGGGTTCCCCATCCTGCTCGTGCTGATGTTCGGCTACCTGCTCGGCGGCATGATGGTGGTGCCCGGCGGTGTCGACGCGGGCTCCGCTGGCGCCTCGCCCGGCGACGACTACCGGCAGGCGCTGCTGCCCGGCCTGTTCGCCATGACGATGCTGTTCGGATCTCGTCCACGATGCTCGCCGTGGTCACCGACGCACAGCGCGGCATCACCGACCGGTTTCGGTCGATGCCGATGGCGCCCTCGGCGGTGCTCGCCGGCCGCGCCGTGGCCGACATGGTGATCTCCACGATCGCGCTCGCCGTGCTGCTGGTAGCCGCGCTCGCGGTCGGCTGGCGGGCGTCGGGCGGTCTCGGTAACGCCGCAACCGCGGTGGGGCTGCTGTTGTTGCTGCGGTCACGATGCCGCCCGTGGTCGCGACCCTCGCGGAGTGGAACCCGCTGTCGTCCACCGCCGCTGCCGCACGGGAGCTCTTCGGCAACCCCGGCTGGGGTGGCGAGTCGTGGATAGCGCAACATCCTGTACTGATGGCCGTGGTCTGGCCATCCGTGACTGCCGCGGTGTTCGCACCGCTGTCGGTCCGCCGCTACCGTGACCTGAGCCGCTGAGGAGTCCCGCATGCCCGCCGACGGAACGCCCCCACGATGGCTCAAGGTCGTGAACCCCGTCCTGCGGGCCGCGGCGCGCCTGGGTGCGCCCGTGTCCGTGCTCACCCTGCCCGGGCGACGTACCGGTAAGCTGCGCCACACCCCCGTCTCGCCCATGGAGCTCGACGGGGCGCGGTACCTCGTCGCCGGCTATCCGAGCGCGCAGTGGGTCCGCAACGCCCGAGCCGCCGGGGCCGGAACGCTCCGCGTCGGGCGGCGAGACGAGACCGTCCGGCTCGTCGAGCTCGGTGCGGAGGAGGCCCGACCGGTGCTGCGCGAGTTCCCGGTACGGGTGCCCAACGCCGTGTCGGTGATGGTCAACGCCGGTGTCGTGCCGGACGGCTCCCCCGACGCCTACGAGGCGCTCGCCGGGCGGTGCGCGGTCTTCCGGCTGGAGGTGCAGTGACAGCTGAAGGTGCAGGGAAACCCGGGAGCGCCATGGAGTTCATCACCGTCACCGGTGCGCGCGAGAACAACCTGCGCGACGTCTCGGTCCGCGTCCCGAAGCGCGCGATCACCGCGTTCGTCGGCGTGTCCGGCTCGGGCAAGTCGTCGCTGGTGTTCGACACCATCGCCGTGGAGGCACAGCGACAGCTGCACGAGACGTTCTCCACGTTCATCCGTGGGTTCCTGCCGCGCCTGGGCCAGCCCGACGCCGATCTCATCGAGAACCTGTCCACCGCGATCGTCGTAGACCAGCGCCGGCTCGGCGGCGGGTCGCGCTCGACACTGGGCACGGTCACCGACATCCACCCGCTGCTGCGGCTGCTGTACTCGCGGCGCGCAACCCCGCACGTCGGGTACTCCAACGCCTTCTCGTTCAACCACCCTGCGGGCATGTGCCCGGACTGCTCGGGGATCGGGAAGCGGGTTCAGCTCGACTACGAGGCGTTCTTCGACATGTCGAAGTCCCTCAACGAGGGCGCGATCCGGCACAAGAACTGGGCCGTCGACAGCTGGTACTGGCACATCCACGCGCAGTCCGGGAAGTTCGACAACGACAAGCCGCTGCGCGACTACACCGACGCCGAGTGGCAGCTGCTGCTGTTCGGTTCAGGCGAGAAGGTGGCGCTGCAGACGGTCGGCCGCAAGACGATGCAGATGGAACTCGAGGGCATCGAGACGACGTTCAACCGGCTCTTCGTCAACATCGAGGACGCCTCGGAGGGCAAGCGGGAGACGGTCACCCGGTTCACCACCTCGGTGCGCTGCACCAGCTGCGGCGGCACCCGGCTGGCGCCGGCCTCACGTACCGCGACTGTCGCCGGGTACACCCTGCCCGCGCTCACCGCGCTCGACCTCGCCTCGCTGCGCGAGCTGCTACCGACACTGGGCGACGCGGAGGTCGTCCCCGTGGTGGACGAGGCGCGGGCCCGGATCGGCGCGCTGATCGACATGGGGCTGGACTACCTGACGCTGGACCGGGAGACGTCCACGCTCTCGGGCGGGGAGTCGCAACGGATCAAGATGGTGCGCCACCTGGGCAGTAGCCTCGTGGACGTCATGTACGTGTTCGACGAGCCGACGATCGGGCTGCACCCGCGTGACGTCGGCCGGATGAACGCGCTGCTGCGCCGGCTGCGCGACAAGGGCAACACGGTACTCGTCGTCGAGCACGACACCGACGTGATCACCGCGGCCGACCACGTGGTGGAGCTGGGGCCGCGCGCGGGCACCGGCGGCGGGGAGATCGTCTATCAGGGCGACGTGGCGGGGCTGGCCGCCTCCAGCACGCTGACCGGGGAGTTCCTGCACCGACCGGTGCGCGTCAACGCCGAGCCGCGCACGCCGACCGGGCACCTGCACCTCGAGAACGCCACGGCCCACAACCTGCGCGGCTTCGACCTCGACGTCCCGCTCGGGGTACTGGTCGCGATCACCGGGGTCGCCGGGTCGGGCAAGAGCACGCTGGTGCGCGACGTGCTGGTGCCCCAGCATCCGGAGACGATCGTCGTGGACCAGTCGGGGGTGGCCACCTCGATCCGGTCCACCCCCGCCACCTGGACCGGCGTGATGGACCCGATCCGCAAGCTGTTCGCGAAGCGCGCCGGCGTGAGCCCGTCGCTGTTCAGCTTCAACTCCGCGGGCGCCTGCCCCACCTGCAACGGTCTCGGCGTGCTCTACACCGACCTCGCTTTCCTCGACGGCGTGCGCACCACCTGCGGTGACTGCCGCGGGCGCCGCTACACCGGCGAGGTCCTGGCACTGACCGTCGACGGGAGGTCGATCTCCGACGTGCTGGACATGACCGCGGCACAGGCGTGCGAGTTCTTCCCCGACCAGGCGATCCTGCGGCGGCTGCAGGCCGTCGTGGACGTCGGGCTGGCGTACCTGACGCTCGGCCAGCCGCTCTCGACGCTCTCAGGTGGGGAGTGTCAGCGGCTCAAGCTGGCGGGGCGGCTGCACGAGGAGGGCAACATCTACGTGCTCGACGAACCGACCACCGGGCTGCACCTGTCCGACTGCGGGCACCTGCTGGCGCTGCTGGACCGGCTGGTCGACGGCGGCAGCTCGGTGATCGTCGTCGAGCACAACCTCGACGTGGTCGCGCATGCCGACTGGGTGATCGACCTCGGTCCGGACGGCGGTGACGCCGGCGGGTGCGTGGTGTTCGAGGGTCCACCCGGCGAGCTGGTCGGGGCGCCCGGGTCGGTCACCGGCGAGCACCTCGCCCGGTACGCGGGCGCGGTGGCAGCAGGTTGAGGGCGACAGCGCAGCTCCCGTCGAGCCGGACCCGCGGCGAGCTCGGTGAGGTGATCTTCGAGCCGGCCGACCCACCGCGGGCGGGGCGGCTGGTGCTGTGGGAGGCCGGGCTGCCCGATCTCGGCGAGCCGGGCCGGGCGACGATCGTGCGGCCGCCCGGCGACACGGCGCGCGCGGTCGGGGTACGGCGGCTGCCGGTGGCCGCGGCGCTGCCACTGCTGCTCGCCGCCGATGCCGACGAGACAGCCGCAGCGCGCTTCTGGGGTGCGGCGGCGCGGTTCGCCGTGCAGCTCGTGGCGCGCGGGCGGCTGCTGCCCGGGGTCTCCCCCGGCGGGTTCGACGCCTGGCGCGTGGGCCCGCTGGACCCCGACGATGCCGCCCGGCTGCGCGAGCTCGCCGCGGCGATGCCCCCGCAGGCCCGCGCCATCCCCGTCCCGCGCAGCGACCCGCCCACGCTGCCGGCCGCCGCGCCGCTGCTGCGCGCGTTCCTCGACGCGGTGGCCGACACGCTGCCCCGCTCCCCCGCCGCGGCGCTCGCCGTCGGATCCCCGGCGTTCGCGGCCGCCGAGCCCCACCGCGTGCCGGAGCTGCGGGACTGGGCCGACGAGGCGGCGGCGGGCGTCGACGCCGGGGCCCGGGTGTCGCTGCGGATCGAGGCCGACCCCGAGGCCGGGAACTTCCGCGCGGTCGTCGTGCTGCACGCCCTCGCCGACCCGACCCGGGTGGCCGATCTCGAAGCCGTGTGGAGCGGGGCGGCGGGTGGGTTCGGCTCGCGGGCGCGGATCGACGCGCTGCTGGCCGTGCGGCGCGCCGCCCGGTTCTGGGCGCCGCTCCAGGAGCTGCTCGGTCAGGCGGTGCCCGACGAGCTGGAGCTCGACGACACAGCCGTCACCGACCTGCTCGGTAACGGGGCCCGGCAGCTCGCGGCCGGCGGCATCGCGGTGCACTGGCCCCGTGACCTGAGCCCGTCCCTGACCGGCCGGGCGGTCGCGGGTCGCGGGCGGGGGCCGTCGACGTTCGGAGACAACGCCGAGTCGGTGACGCTGGACTGGGAGCTCGCCCTGCGCGGCGACCCGCTCACCCCCGCCGAGCGCGACGAGCTCGCCAACAGCCACCGCCCGATCGTGCGGCTGCGTGACGAGTGGGTGCTCGTCGACCCGGCCGCGCGGCGCCGGGCCCGAGACACCACGCTGGCGCCGGTCACGCCGGTGACCGCGCTGCGGGCGGCGCTCACCGGCCAGGTGGACGACGGCGCCGAGCGCGTGCCCGTCGTCGCGACCGGGTGGCTGGCGGAGCTGCGGACCCGGATCGCCGAACCACCCGAGCCGCTCGCCGCACCCGACGGCCTGGTCGGGACGCTGCGCGACTACCAGCTGCGCGGGTTCGGCTGGCTGCACCGGATGACCTCACTCGGGCTGGGCGCGTGCCTGGCCGACGACATGGGCCTGGGCAAGACGGTCACCGTGATCGCGCTGCACCTGCGCCGCCGCGAGCTCGACGCCGGGCCCACGCTGGTGGTCTGCCCGGCGTCGCTGCTGGGCAACTGGGAGCGGGAGATCGCCCGGTTCGCACCCGGCGTGCCGGTGCACCGGTTCCACGGAACCGACCGGCTGCTGCGAACGACCGACGGGGTCGTCCTCACCACCTACTCCACCATGCTCCGCGACGCCGGCAGGCTCGCCGCGCGCCGCTGGGGGCTGGTCGTCGCCGACGAGGCCCAGCACGTCAAGAACGCGGGCTCGAGCACGGCGCGGGCGCTGCGCACCGTCGGCTCCGCCGCCCGGGTGGCCCTGACCGGGACACCGGTGGAGAACGACCTCGGAGACCTGTGGTCGATCCTGGACTGGACCACCCCCGGGCTGCTCGGCACCCGGTCCGCGTTCCGGGCGCGTTGGGCCGAGCCGATCGCCTCCGGGGACCGCGAGGTCGCCGACCGGTTCGCCCGGCTGCTCGCGCCGTTCCTGCTGCGGCGGCGCAAGTCCGACCCCGGCATCGCACCGGAGCTGCCGCGCAAGACCGAGACCGCCCGGCCCGTGAGCCTGTCCCGCGAGCAGGCCGGGCTCTACGAGGCCGTCGTCGCCCAGACGATGAAACGGATCGCGGACGCCGGTGGCATGGCGCGGCGCGGGCTGGTGCTCGCGCTGCTCACCGCGCTCAAGCAGATCTGCAACCATCCGGCCCAGTACGCCCGCGAGGTCGAGCCGGTGCTGTCCGGGCGCTCCGGCAAGCTCGAGCTGCTCGAGGAGCTGCTGGCCACGATCCTCGCCGAGGGCGGGGCCGTACTGGTGTTCACCCAGTACGTCACGATGGGGCGGCTGCTGGAACGGCACCTGCGCGACCACGGGATCACCACGGCGTTCCTGCACGGCGGAACCCCGGTCCCGGCCCGGGAGGAGATGGTGGACCGCTTCCAGCGCGGCGCGGTCCGGGTGTTCGTGCTGTCGCTGCGGGCGGCGGGCACCGGGCTCAACCTCACCCGAGCCGATCATGTGGTGCATTACGACCGGTGGTGGAACCCGGCGGTCGAGGACCAAGCCACCGACCGGGCGTACCGGATCGGGCAGACCCGCCCGGTCCAGGTGCACCGCCTGATCGCGGAGGGCACGCTGGAGGACCGCATCGCCGAGCTGCTGGAGTCCAAACGTGCACTCGCCGACGCTGTCCTCACCGGCGGCGAGGCGGCACTGACCGAGCTCACCGACGCCGAGCTGGCCGCCCTCGTCGAACTGCGAGGGACGGCGTGACGGCGGCGCGGGGGTTCCCGGCGTTCCCGCGACGGCCGGGGCGACGCGGCCACTCCTGGTGGGCCCGCGCGTTCGTCACCGCGATGGAGGACGCTGCCTGCGACGCCGGGCTGCTGCGCCGCGGCCAGCGGTTCGCCGGCAGTGGCCGGCTCGGGCCGATCAGCGTCTCACCGGGCCGGATCGCGGCGGTGGTCGACGACCCGGACGATACCTACGACGCCATCGTGCACCTGCGGGAGCTGACCGACGCCGAGTGGGACCGGTTCCTCGACCAGGTCACCGCCGAGGCCGGCCATCTCGCCGCGCTGCTCGACGGCGAGATGCCGCAGTCGCTGGTGCGCTCCGCCGACGCCGTCGACGTCCCGTTGCTGCCCACGATCGGCGAGCTGGAGACCGACTGCGACTGCCCGGAGGTGGGCGATCCGTGCCTGCACGCAGCAGCGCTGTGTTACCAAGCAGCATGGCTGCTCGACGACGACCCGCTCGTCCTGCTGCTGCTACGCGGGCGCGGGCCCGACGAGCTGCTCGCCGCGCCCCACCGCAGACCTCAAGCCGCCCCGACCCGCGACCCCGACCGCACGCAGACCCCTGAGGACGGCCGGATCCCGGCGGCCCAGGCCTACGCCGCCACCACCCCCGACCTGCCCGCGCCCGGACCACCGCCGGCAACCCGCACGGCACCGACGCTGCCGGCCGCGCCGGGACTCCCGCCCGACGCCGTCGCGCTGCTGGTCGCCGACGCCGCAGCTCGGGCCCGCGCCCTGCTCGGCGGCGACGCCATCCCTTCCGACCCCTGGACCGACGCCGTCCGCTGGGCAGCGACATACCCGCAGGTGGCGGCTCGGATCGGGGTGGAGACCGGCCGGGCCGCGGAGCTGGGACCAGCGACGCGGGCCTGGAAACTGGGCGGCGAGACCGGACTGACGGTGCTCCACCGCTTGCAGCAGGGACTCGCACCGACCCCGGAAGAGAAGGCGGCCATCCCGGACGCAGCCGCCGGGAACGTCACGCTGCGGCGCGGACCGGACGGGCGCTGGTACCCGTTCCGCTGCACCGGCGGGCAGTGGTGGCCCGCCGCCGCCCCCGACCACGACGCCGACACCGCCCGCGACGCGCTCGGGTGCGACGCCCGATAACTCCCCAGGCACCGGGCAGCGGTGTGGTCACGAGACGGCGTTCCACTGCACGGTGCGATCGCTGGTGCGCAGCGAGTGCACGCGGTGGGCAAGCTGGTCCGCCGCATCGGGGTTGGTCGGGGCACGGCGGATGTAGGAGGCCACGCCATGCAGCTCCCTTATATCGCGTAGCACCTTCCAGCCGGACCAGGTGAGCAGGTCGTATCCGTAACCGCGGGTGAAGTCACCGCGCTCAACCGCGGGGACGTGAAAGTGATCCTCGGCGGCGTAGAGCAGGTCGAGCTCGCGTGGACCGCGGGCTACGTGGTCGAAGTCGATGAGCACCCATCGGTCGGCCTGCGGGTCGTAGAGCAGGTTCCCGATGTGGGCGTCACCGTGAACGAGCCCAGGTGTCAGCGATGGGCGGAGCTGGGTATAGGCGTGGCAGAGCTGGGCGACACGGTCGGCCAGCCAGGCATGGTCGTGCGGACAAATCGCTGGGGGATTACGGGTAGCGTCCAGCGTCAGGGCCTCACGCAACCGCACCAGGGGCTGATAGTCAGGCAGCGGCGGGGATGACGCCGCCTGTTCGTGCAGCTGCTGCACGGCGGCGCCCAGGTCGGCGGCGGTGGCCGGTCGGCTCGGCGGTAGGTAGGGCCACGCGCTGGCCACAGTACCGGCGGTCTGCACCGGCTGGCGCAGGACCGCGGGAGGCACCACGGGGGCGTCACGGCGGGCAAGCCACCGGCAGACGCGGACCACCGTGTGGGCGCGTTGGACCTGAGCGGGGGTGCTGCTCGCCAGGCGCAGCACCAGATCCTCCTGGGGTAGGTGGTACACGGCGTTGGACCGGGTGTGCAGCAGAAGCGCGCCACGATGGTCGAGACCGGCTGCGGCGCAGACCTCCCGCAGCTCACGATCGCCGGGCAGCGCGCCGGCGTCGTGCTGCGAACCGGCGGTGACCATCACGCCGTGCTGATCACGATCACGCCGCGGTCAGCGCACCGCGGATCTGCTCGCGCAGGTCGGCGACCGACGCCTCAGCGTCGTGTGGCTGCAGGACGGTGTCCAGGGTGCGGAGGCGCTCCAGGGCGCGTGGGGCGGACAAAGCGGTGATCTCGGTGACCGCCTGCGTGCCCACGTGTACAGCAGCTTCCAGGTCTCCCGCGATGGCGTGCGCTCCAGACAGACCAGGCAGGTTGACCGCGCGGGAGCGCGCGTAGGCCGGTCCGAACTCCCGCACCGCCTCCTGCAACAGCGGCACCGCCCGAGCCGCGTGCTGTGGTTTCCCGTTCGCGGCAGCAAGAGTGAAGTGGGTATGACCCTGCTGAGCGACCAGCTCGGCGTGGTTGACATGGGCAGTCCACGGCTCGGCAGCGATCGGTTCGGCAGCCGCGACCAGCTCAATGGACTGACCCAGCGCGCGATCGCTGGCAGCGACATCTCCCCGCATGGCGTGGCACCAGGCCTGTTTGTAGGCCAGGTTGCTGGCGGTGTAGGCCGAGACCGGGTGGGCACCGCCAGCCACGGTGCCGTGACCGAGCTGGACCAGCCGCAGGCCGTCCTCCGGTTGCCGCAGGTGCAGCGCCTGGTGGGTCATCTGCGACAGCAGATGAGCGGTCTGGTCAACGGCAGCGGGGTGCTCCGACTGCCGCGCCACCTCCAGCGCGGCGACCCACAGCCGGCGGGCCTCGCCGTGGAGTTCGGAGTCATAGTTCGCCCACCCCGCGACCCCTCCCAGATCCGCGGTCGCCACCAACAACTGGGCTCGCACCGGCGGCGCGCACGCCACATCTCGCAAGGCCAATACGGATCGGAACTGGGCCACCACGGCGTCCCGGTACAACCCGCCACCACGGCTGAACTGCCCCTGCCGGAACGCGGCAGTCAACTGCTCGATCGCCGCCACGTCCGCCGATCCGATCCGGCGCGGCAACTCCGTGGCGGCGTTGGCCGGCAGCAACCCGGCAAGACGATCTAGATCCAGCGGCACGCTGTCGAGACCCATCGTGATCCCCGTGACCACCGCGAAGAACTCACGCCGAAGCATCAAGTCCACCTCCTGACTGTCACTCGACCCAGCCGCCCCCACGGTAGCCGCACCCGCGACGAACCCGAGCAGCTCGGGCGGGATCCCGAACTGGGACGCCACCCGAGCGACGATCGCGATGTCCCGCAGCCGATGCTTGCTGAGCTCGACCAGCGAGACCCGCGACTGCGACAGCTCGATGAACTCCCCCAACCGCTCCTGACTGAACCCCGTGGCCCGCCGCACCGACCGGAACACCGCAGCGAAGTCGTAACCGGCCAACGCCGCACGCATCCTGTCCGCGGTGAAGAACCCCTCCGGCAACAGCTCCGCCACCGTCTGCTGCCGAGCACACAGGTCACACACCTCACCGCCGTGACCCAGACGCAGTACCCCACCACACCGCCGACAACACACCCGACTGCTCACCGGCCCACCCTTCGACACCCAGTAATCACCGACCGCCACCGTAGTGGTCCACATCACCCGGCCTCAGCCAGACCCGACCGCACCACAACCAACATGATCAAGCAAGCGGCGCCTGACATCACCTCGCACAGGTTCCCGGGTCCTCGCACAGGTTCTGACGTGTGCGAGGACCCGGGAAGATATGCGAGGTGGAGGAGCTGATCCCCACGGTGGTGTCGGACGACGAACGGCATCTGCTGGTCGTCGCGGCGTGCGGCACGACCTCGGCTACGCCCCACGACCCGAGAAACCGGACACACCAGTCGGCGGAGCGCGCTACCTCACCGCGCAGGCCTACCTGAAGCGGCTGTGCGCGCCCGTCGCCCACCACTCGGCCGCCGCCTGCGAAGCGCAGGAACGCGGTCTGCTGTCCGAGCTGGACGTGTGCCGCGCGAGGACAACGCGGTGGCCGACGCGCTGTAGACAGCGGACATGACCACAGACCCCCAGAGCGAGTCGCTGGACTAACGGACATGGCGGATGCCGGACACCTACACGATCTGAGGGACCGGCCTCCGGCGAGAGCGTCGTCGATGCGTCGGCGCATGGACGGGTGGATGCTGAGGTCCGCGACGGCGGTGGGCTCGACCCACCGGACTTCCTTCGTCTCCACACCGTCCTCACGAGTCTCACCACCGACCACACGGGCGTGGAAACTCCTGGCGAACCTCACCGTCGTCGTAGGCCATGACATGCCCGGGGTCGGTGTAGATCCCGACAAGGCCGATCAGCTCGACGATCAGCCCGGTCTCCTCCCCGACCTCCCGGACCGCGGCGTCGGCGATCGACTCGCCGAGCTCCATGCCACCCCCGGGCAGGGCCCAGAAGCCGTTGTCGACCTTGTGGATGAGCAGCAGCCGACCATGGCCGTCGCGGACAGCGGCGGTGGTCGACGGGATAAGGCTGTTCGCAGGCGGTGCGCTCGGGTCATGGTAGTAGTCCGTGCGGGCTCATGCGCTCCAGCATGTCCGCTGCCGCAGTGGCGCGTCACCTGGACAGTTAGACGACCCGGTCGACGCATCCAACCTTCTCGGAAGATCGCGAAACACCAACTTTGTCTACCCAGCTCTCTTCTGTCACCAGCTGCGTACATCCGGTGTACTGAATGGCAACTTCCGCACGCGATCCGCGCGTGTCGGGTCCAGTCAACCGGTCTGGTGTGCCGGTACAGGGAGGCTGTAGTGCCAGATAAGCAGAGATCTTGGGATCGCATCGCCGCGGTTCAGGTCATCCCACCACCCGGGAGCTACCACGACGGTGTGCCGGTCTACGTGCGAGTGCACAAAGACGCGGCAGGTGATGCGTGGCCAGTGCCAGGCTATGACATCGAGATCAACGACTGGCGTTGTTCCATGGACCCGAAGCACGACTACGTGAAGGCGGAGAACAGCCACAGCGCGTTCGTCTACGCGCGATGGATCGCCAAGCGCGGCGTGCGACCCGCAGCGCTGACCGTGGTGTGCCTCGCAGACGAGCAGGCAGAGCGATGAACGAGACACGACTGCGGAGGCCGATCCGCACGACCCGCTGGCACTGGCTGACGGCGCTGACGCGTTGCCGATCCGACCGCCACGCCGTGCGGAACCAGCAGTCGGTGTACCTCTACACCATGCCGCCGCCACACAACATGTTCCGGTGGACCCAGTGACTGAGAGCTGCCACCGGGAACCGGTCCCACAGGACGGTACGAATCCCCTACCCGCATGGGTGGTCACGACCGGCGACGACCACGACGGTTGCGAGATCGCCGCACTGTTCGCCGACGGACACGACGCATGCCGCTACGCCGCATGGTGGAACCGCGAGGAGCTACGCCGCTACGGCAACCTCTCCACCCACGCCACCGCCACAGCCATCCCCGAAGAGATCGACTTCTACCCGACCGGCACCTGGCGACCACCCACCCACCTGCACGTCACCTCGGTCACCCAGCGGAACCTCTCCAGCTGACACGCGGACCATGGCTCGGCAACCCCTCTGCGAGATCCTCGCAGAGGGGTTGCCGCTGCGATGCCCAGCCACGATCTTATGAAGTCGGCTGCGGCCGCCGGGGACCACCGACCGGACACGCAACTCAAGCACAAATATCAGTGTCTCCGGTTACCGTGCGCCGGGTGATGGCTGAGTTCGAGATCCGTGACGTCAGCGCCTGGGAGGTGGTGAACCCGGAGCCGATCGGCCGCGACGCGAAACTGTGGGTACGCGAGCCCGAAGCACCGGCTGGATCACGTGAGCGCGACTGGCTGTTCAAGCCGGTCGTCATCGCCAGCAACGGGCACCGGCAGGGAGAAGACTGGGCTGAGAAGATCGTGAGCGAGCTGGACTGCCTCCTCGGAGTGCCGTGTGCCGAGGTCGAGCTGGCGGAGCGAAATGGTGAGTTCGGGTCGATCTCCCGGAACGTCACGCCGAACGGTTGGAGCCTCGTGCTCGGCTCCGAGCTCCTCGGTCGGGTGGTCGACGGCTACCAGGAGGGTCAGCTCCGACCACCTGGACGTCCCGGCCACACGCCCTGGAGGATCTTCCAAGCACTCGACGATTGTGAATCGCCACCAGGGCTCGGCACGCTCACGGCTGCCGAGATGTTCGCCGGCTACCTCGTCCTCGACGCCTGGGTTGCCAACCAGGATCGCCACGACCAGAACTGGGCGGCGATCCACCAGGCGTCGGTGCCAGGTGGCCTGCGACTGGCAGCCTCGTACGACCACGCCAGCAGCCTCGGGTTCAACCTGCTCGACAACCACCGCAAGGCGCTCCGAGCCTCCAGCGGTGTGGAGGGCTGGGCCGAGGGTGGAGTCGCACATCGCTTCGAACACGATCCGGACCAGCCAAAACGCGCGATCCCGACCCTCGTCGCCACCGCACACCACGCGCTCGACCTTGCCGGACAGCGTGCGCATCGGCACTGGATGGAGCGGCTCCGTACCCTGGGCCGTACCGAGGTCGAGAACGTCGTCGCCAAGGTCCCGAGACTGTCGGATCCGACGGCTAACTTCATCCTTGACGTGCTCGGCATCAACCGGAGGAGGCTGCTTCATGAGCATTGACGAAGCCGCTGTAGGCCCGGTACGAAACGCGACCGACCGGGCGCCGACGACGTGGGACGCAGGTCGCTCACCCGGCAGCCTGATCGTCGCGTGGCAGCACCCGAAGAACCGGCTCATCGCACCCGTCGGGCTCCTCGAGCACGGCCTCGACCTCGGTTATCGTTTCCGCTACTTGCGTCGGGGTCCCGAGGTGGAAGGCTTCCTGCCGTTTCTCAGCTTCCCAGAATGGCAGCAGACGTACACCTCGAAACATCTCTTCCCGTTGTTCTCTCAGCGGATCATGAGCCCGCGTCGGCCGGACTTCAGTCAGTTCCTGCACCAGCTACATCTCGACGAGAACGCGACACCGTGGGAACAGCTGGCCAGGTCGGAGGGCCGTCGCACCGGCGACACCGTGCAGGTGTTCCCAATTCCCGCAGTACAGTCGGACGGCTCGACGACCTGCCGTCTCCTCGTCCACGGCATCCGGCACGTCACCGGCGGGCGGCTGCCCACACTCGATCCCGGCGAGGAGCTGGAGCTTCGAGCGGATCCAACGAATCGGATCAATCCCGATGCCGTCCTGGTGTGCACCCGAGGCGGCGAGCAGCTCGGCTACCTGCCCGACCTCCTGCTGGAGCACCTGCATGCGCTCCAGAGCGCGGGATCGGTCACGCTGACCGTCGAGCATGTGAACGGGCCCGAAGCGCCAGCGCACCTGCGTCTCCTCGCGCGCCTCGATGGCCGGGCTCCCACCGGGTACGAGCCTATGAGCAGCCCGTGCTGGCAGACCTACTGACCTTGTTCAGGTGGCTCAGCGAGTCAACAGTCTTCGGCTCACCGCCGAAGGGGGCTCGGCGCGTTCGGCGTCGATCAGTGTCCTGCCACCCTTGGGCAGGCCGTGACCGCGGATGACGTCCTCATCCGCGTGCGAGAGAGCACGTCGACGACGGGTTGCCGATCCCCAGGATGTCCAGCTCGCATCCATCAGCGCCCATGTCGCTCCTGACCGTTGTGGGTACCGTCGATCCTACTGGCGGACGCCCACTGTCTCGTGCAACTGGTGACGGCGCGGCGCGCGGCTCGGCTGGCTGCCGACGCGACGAGCTCCAACGGTCCCCGCCGCCCGGTCAGGCCCAGCACCGACCCGATCACCGTCGCGGCGAGCACGTTCGCGAGCCACACCGCACCGTCGTCGGGTCCACTCCCCGGGTAGACGGTCACCGCGATCACGTGCAGCGTGTAGAGCGTCAGCGGCACCGCACCCACCGCCGCCGGCGCCCATACCAGCGGCCGGGCCCACCGCGCCAGCAGCAGCATTGCTCCGAGCACGGCCAGCGCGGTGCCGGTGGTGTGGGCGAGGTCCAGCGGCGCGCTGGAGTGCGGGGTGTCGACGGCCAGCCACCACCAGGTATCGGTGGGCGTGGTGCCGAAGCGGCGGCGTTGCAACGCGGCCGAGCCGATCACCGCCGCCCCACCGCCGGGCCCGAGCAGCATCGCGGACGCGGCGGTCGCGAGAACGGCGAGCACCGCACCGCCGGCCAGCAGGCCCACCGCTACCCGCACCCGCCGCAGATCGAGCCTGCCCACGGCCATCCCGGCCAGCAGGTAGGTCGTCCACGGCAGCACCGGGTAATAGCCGGTGAGCGCGAGCGTGCCCAGCAGCTCGCCCGGCTCGGCGAGCGCGGCGAGCCCCGGCTGCTCCCCCGGCCCGTCCGGTCCTTCGGCCCGCAACAGGTGACTCGCCACCGGCGTCATCCCGCAGGCCAACACGGCCCCGACGGCCAGCGCTGCGGCCGGTAGCCGCAGCACCGGCGCCGCCACCGCGAACAGCAGCCCGTAGTAGGCAAGGATCACCGCCACCGGCGGGTCGAGGCCGACCAGCCACAACCCGAGCAGCGCCACCAGCACACCCCGCACGAGCAGCGCGGACGCAGCAGCGAGATGTGACCGCGCGTCCGGCGGGCGGTGCGGGCCGCCGGTGAACAGCGCCACCCCGACCCCGGCGAGCACCGCGAACAGCGCCGACGACCGACCGTCGGCCAGCAGCCCGGTCAACGTCTCCGTGCCGCCGTCTCGGAGCGGAAGGACGTGCGCGGCGAACATGCCCACCAGCGCCACGGCCCGCGCGGCGTCCACTCCGAGGAGCCGCCCGCCGCGCGACGTCGACAACCCAGCCGACAGCGCGACCGTCACCGGCTGCGGCCCTCGGCCGTCGTCATCGTCGCTTCCCCGCTCGTGCGCCATCCCGACGTCGACGCCGTCCTCCCCGCTCCCGAACCACTATGACACCACTACCGGGCAGGATGGCCATCCGGCGGAGTAAACGAGTGGCCTCGCCGGAGGGCGGCCGGGCTGACCGACTGCGCACATCCGCTGCGCCCTACCGTGGTGAGGTGCGACTGACCTACTTCCGGGAGTTGATGGCAGCCGAGTTGGGCGCCGCCCGTGCCGCTTCGGTGGCGCGCGACCACGTGCTCGCCCGGCTCGGCGGGCGGACGGTGGAACAGGCGCTGGAGCACGGGATCGACCCGCGCGAGGTGTGGAACGCGGTGTGCGAGGCCTACGAGATACCGCCCGCACGACGCTGACCAGCCCCATGTCGCCACCCGTCGCCGTCATGACGCGGATTCTCACCGCCCGGCGTGTCGGCTGGGAGTATCGAACACCTGTTCGCTAGGCTGTTGTCCACATCGCGGTCCGGCTGTCCACAGCGTCGATGGTCGCCCGCAGATTGTCGGTGGTCCCCCTTACCGTCGACACCAGATCCAGACCGTCCGAGCACTGAGGTGGAGACCGGCGATGACCGCACCCGACCGCGAGAAGGCACTGCAGCTCGCCCTCGCCCAGATTGAGAAGAACCACGGCAAGGGCTCGGTGATGCGTCTCGGCGACGACACCCGCCCGCCCATCGGGGTGATCCCCACCGGGTCCATCGCCCTCGACGTCGCGCTCGGCGTGGGCGGCCTCCCGCGTGGCCGGGTCGTGGAGATCTACGGACCCGAGTCGAGCGGTAAGTGCCTGACCGCGGACACCTACGTGTGGACCGACCACGGTCTGGAGACCGTCGCCGAGCTGTTCGCCCGCTGCGGGCAGCCCGTCTCCTGCACGTCCCGTACGACCGACGTCCGGGCGCACGGGATTCGGATGGTCAACGAGCTGGGCGAGCTGGAACCGCTGGCTGCCCTCACCCACAACAACCGCCAGCCGACGCTCCGCATCACCGCCCACTCGGGACGCACGGTGACGGTGACCCACAACCACCCGCTCCGCGTCATGGATGAACAGGGGTTCGCCGTCTGGCGGAAGGCCGCTGACATCCAGGTCGGTGACACCCTGGTGTCCGCTGCGTTCGGCGCGGTCGAGGCGTCCGCAGCAGACGTCGTCAGCGAGGACGAGGCCGTCCTGCTCGGCTACCTCGTCGCGAAAGGCAGCCTGGACGACCGCTCCCGCGTGACCTTCACCAGCTCCGATCCCGACATCGGAGCGGAGTTCACCGCCATCGCCCGCAGTGTCCTCGACGCGGAGGTTCGGTGCCACCACGGCACGGAGTACCACGTGCCGGGCGAGCGGGTGCGCGACCTCGCGTACACGCGCTACGGGCTGGACTACGTGACGGCGGCGGGCAAGACGGTGCCCGCGTGCGTGCGGGCCGCCGGACACAAGGCCCAACGGGCGTTCTTGTCGGCGCTCTTCGAAGGTGACGGCCGGAGCGAGACGTCCTCGACGATCGGGTGGGCGACGGCTTCCGAGCAGTTGGCACGTGAGGTGCAGCTCCTCCTGTACGGGCTGGGTGTCCCGGCGTCGATAGCCTCGACGCCCGACAGGGCCGGTTGGACGGTGACGGTCAACTCCGCCACCGTCCCGTGCTTCCTGGATCAGGTGGGTTTCCGGTCCGAACATCGACACGATGAGGTTGCGGCACGAGCCGACTGCGCCAGCGTGCAGGGTGCCCTCTACACCTACGAGTCGGTGATAGCGGTCAGCGACGCCGGGATCCAGCCGACATTTGACGTGATGGTGCCGGATACGCACAGCTTCATCGCCAATGGCGTCCTGTCGCACAATACGACTGTCGCCCTGCACGCCGTGGCCAGCGCCCAGGCCACTGGCGGCATCGCCGCGTTCATCGACGCCGAGCATGCACTCGACCCCGATTACGCCAAGGCCCTCGGCGTCGACACCGACGCGCTGCTGGTCTCTCAGCCCGACACCGGTGAGCAGGCCCTCGAGATCGCCGACATGCTGATCCGCTCCGGTGCGCTCGACATCATCGTCATCGACTCGGTGGCCGCGCTCGTACCGCGCGCAGAGATCGAGGGCGAGATGGGGGACAGCCACGTTGGCCTACAGGCCCGGCTGATGAGCCAGGCGCTACGTAAGATCACCGGCGCGTTGAGCAACTCCGGTACGACCGCGATCTTCATCAACCAGTTGCGGGAGAAAATAGGCGTGATGTTCGGCTGTGGATCTTATGATACGCAGGTCACGCTGGCGGACGGCACTCAGGAGATGCTGGGCGAGATCGTCAACCAGAAGCTGCCGGTGGACGTCCTCTCCTACGACATCGAACTCGACAGAATTGTTCCGAAACGAGTCGTCAACTGGTTCAACAACGGCCCGGCCGAGGAGTTTCTCAGGTTCACGGTCGAACGCTCGGGCTACGGTGCCGGACGAGGTCCCGCAGGCTTCGCCATGACCCGCAACCACCTCATCAGAACACCCGGTGGCTGGCATGAAGCCGAGGACATCCGTGTGGGCGACCGCGTCATGTTGGCGCAGCCGCACAGGCTCAGCTCCCTGCAGTGGGAGGTCGTCCTCGGCGCGCTGATGGGTGCCGCCTCGTTGTCCAGGTCGGAGCACGTCGACGACACGAGTACCCGGTTCCGAATGGGGCACGGTGCGCAACAGCTGAGCTACCTGGACTGGAAAGCCTCGCTCCTGGGCAACATCGGGCAATATCGCACGGGCGACGCCGCGGGTGCCGGCTTCGTCGACCTCACCCCGCTGCCCGAGCTGGCTGAGCTGTGCGACGCGGTCTACCTCGGCGACGACCACAAGCACCTGTCGTGGGACTACCTGAAGGCACTCACACCACTGGCGGTGGCCATCTGGTACTGCGACGAGGGCTCCTTCCCTGCTCGGGCCACGAACACGCCCGAGCACACTCCGGAGAGCGGCGGGCGGTCGGAGATCCGCGTGCAGACCATGAGTCCGGGCTCCCGGGAACGTCTGATCCAGCACCTGGCCGACACGTTCGACCTGCACCCGACGTTCGCCCTGCAGGGGGCGCGGCGGATGCCGGTGCTGTCCTTCACCGAGGACGAGACGGCCACGCTGCACGAGCTGATCGCGCCCTACGTACACCCGTGCATGGAGCACAAGCTGCTGGAGCGTTGTCGCGGACGCTTCACCGTGGAACCCGAGTTCGTCGAGCCCACCCTGCAACCCGTTCCGGCTCGGGTGCTCGACGTCACAGTCGAAGACCACTACCAGAAGATGGATCGTTTCGACATCGAAGTCGAAGGTTCGCACAACTATCTAGCGGACGGCGTCATCGTGCACAACTCACCGGAGACCACCACCGGTGGGCGGGCGCTGAAGTTCTACTCGTCGATACGGCTCGACGTGCGCCGGATCGAGACGCTCAAAGATGGCGCCGACATGGTCGGAAACCGAACCCGAGTGAAGGTCGTGAAGAACAAGATAGCTCCGCCCTTCAAGCAGGCCGAGTTCGATATTCTGTATGGAATGGGTATCAGCCGCGAAGGATCGCTCGTTGACGTGGGTGTCGAGCAGAACATCGTCCGCAAGTCCGGTGCGTGGTACACCTATGAGGGCGACCAGCTCGGGCAGGGCAAGGAGAACGCCCGTAAGTTCCTCCGCGAGAACCCCGACATCGCCACCGAGATCGAGAAGAAGATCAAAGAGAAGCTCGGCATCGGTCCCCGGCTCGACGCCGAGGTCGAGCCGCAAGCGGCTCCGACCGAATTCTGACCATGCCGGTGGACAGAGACGATGCAACTCCGGACAGCGGCCAGGTCCGGGTCGCGGGGTTCGGTCGGGTCGGCGCGGGTGGCCGCCCCGACACCGCGATCGCGCGACTCGACGGCGCCGCATCAGCAGGTACTGCGTCACCGGCGGCAGACCTCGCGGCCCTCGGGGAGAACGCCGAACTCGGGGAGAGCGCTGGGGTGGTACCCATCGCCCTGTTCGACGCCGAGCACGTCGCGGATGCCCGCGGCGATGCCCCGGTCGCCGACCTCGGTGGCCCGGCGGCAGCGCACCAGAGCACCGGAACACCCGACCGCACCGCGGACGAGCCCGGTGTGGGCCAGGACGTTCGCCGTAGCCGGAAGGAACGCCGCGGCCGTACTGCAGGGAGTAGTCGGAACGCCGGCTCAGCCCGACCGACCTCCGGGACGGCTGACCTCCGAACGACACGAGTCGGGACGGCCGGCACAGGTACAGCTGAAGCCGAACTCGGCCCGGACGCCGATCCGGAGACCGTGGCGCGCAGCATCTGCCTGCGGCTGCTCACCGATCGTGCCCGCACCCGGCAGGATCTCGCGCAGGCGCTGCGGCGCAAGGGGGTCCCCGACGAGTCGGCGAACGCCGTGCTGGAACGGTTCAGCGAGGTCGACCTCATCGACGACGCCGCGCTCGCAGGGCAGTGGGTGCGCACCCGACACACCGTTCGCGGGCTCGGGCGACACGCACTCGCGGTCGAGCTGCGACGCAAGGGTGTGGCCGACGACGTCGCAGGGGAGGCCCTGGCCGAGATCGACACCGACGCCGAGGTGCGACGCGCCCACCAGCTCGTCGACCGCAAGCTCCGCGGGATGGCCATCGGCACGGTGCAGGAGCGGGCCGTCGCGGGCCGTCGCCTCGCCGGGATGCTCGCCCGCAAGGGCTACGGCGCCAGCGTGGCCTACCGCGTCGTCCGCGAGGCGCTCGCCGACCACGGCGCCGACGCCGAGGAACTCGGCGACACCGACCCGCCCGACGGCTGAGATTGCATGTGAAAGGAGACCAGGCCGCGGACCGCACGCAGCCCTGTCGAGCAGGCACGCGCCGCCCGCCCGGCACCCAGACCATGTTCACGATACGCATCACCGACGGATGCCTCCATCGAATGTCTGGTTCCCCGATCGCAGTACGCACACGAGGCCGCACTACTCTGTGGTGGTGCCGCTGTACGCCGCCTACGGGTCAAACATGGATCCCGCGCAGATGAAGGAGCGCGCCCCACACTCGCCGATGGCGGGTACCGGGTGGCTCATGGGCTGGCGCCTGACCTTCGGCGGCGAGGACTACGCCTGGGAGGGCGCGCTCTCCACCGTCGTCGAGAGTCCCGGCGCGCAGGTGTTCGTCGTGCTCTACGACGTACCCGACCACGACGCCGCACAGCTGGACCGCTGGGAGGGTGGCGAGCTCGGGCTGCACAAGAAGCTTCGTCTGCGGGTGCACACGCTCGAGGGCGACGTCCTGGCGTGGATCTACGTGCTCAACGACTACGAAGGCGGCGAGCCGTCCGCCCGCTACCTTGGCGTGCTCGCCGACGCCGCCGAGCAGGCGGGCGCACCGGACGACTACGTCGCGGCGCTGCGCAGCCGCCCCAGCCGCAAGTCCTTCTAACTCGCCCGCGAGTCCCCCTCTCTGACACGGCGAGTCCTCGTTCCGACACGGCGAGTCTCCCATCTCAGCATGGTGAGTCCGCGTCGCGAGCACGGCTGAAGCTACGGTCGAGCACTCGACGGCGCCCTGTACTCACCACGTGTAGCCACGCTGGATGAACGCCGCCCGCAGCTCTGCCACCACCCGACTGAGATCGCGGAGATCCTCGCTCCTGGCTCGCACGACGATCCATCCACGTCTCCGAAGATCTTCCGCGCGGGCGTCGTCCTGTGCCTCACGACCAGCATGGGCGCCATAACCGTCGTACTCCAACGCGATGCGCAGCCCGGGCCACGAGAGGTCGAGCCGGTAGATCTCCCGACCGTCCGGGGAAAAGATCGGCCAGTTCACCTCCGGAAGGGGAAACTCCTGCTCAATGATCATCAGTCGTAACCAGCTTTCGACCGGCGACTCGGCCCGCGCCGACGCGAGGGCGAGCAAGCCTGCTCCGCGTACGGTGCCGCGGGGATCCTGTCGCCGCCGCAGCCGCTCGGCGATCTGCTTGCGGACCACCTCGTGGTCGTCGCCGGCGTGTCTTAGCACCTCATTGACGAGGGCGAGCGCATCCCGTGGCGCACAGGTGCAGAGGATGTCCGCGGCCACACGGTCAAGCGGCAGCATGCGGAGCCCGGCGAGCTCGATGACGTCTTCGGCGAAGAACCCTCCATGGTGGACCACCAGACCCGAGCGGCTGCGGACCTTGTACCCGTACGGCAGCAGAATGTGTGTCGCGGGAGTGTCAACCGCCGGCACCCGTGCAAGCCCGCAGCCGTGACCCCGGTGAGGACGGCTTTCGGACCCTGCCGACAGGAGCGCGGCCGCGGCTCGCGTCCAGGGATCGAGCAGTCGGCCGGACTCGACGACCACTCCCCGCCACAACACTCGGACCTCACGGTGAGCGAGGGCGTTGGACAACCACCTCCGGCCGAGCACCGCTACGAGATCGGAGCGGAGGTGGGCACCGTGCAGGCCGGGAACCGGGAGAGCCATGCCCCTGACGATGCGCTGCTCGCACCGACCTCCGCGGGTCTCTCACAGAGCTGTGGATAGCTCGAACCTGATGTGGGCGACTCCGTGCGCCGACGTGTGGGACTCGCCGTGTCCGAACGCGGGACTCGCCGTGCTCGGACGCGGGACTCGCGGTCAGGGGTTGAGGGCGGTGAGCGCGACGTTGGTCAGGACTCGGACACCGACGGGCAGGGCACGCTCGTCCAGGTCGAACGTGGGCTGGTGGATGTCGAGCATCGGACCGTGGCCAGACCATACGCCCAAACGCGCCATCGCCCCCGGCACGTGCTCCAGATACCAGGCGAAGTCCTCACCACCGCTGGACTGCTCGGTGCCGGTGGCGGCGTCGGGGCCGAGGATCGAGGCGGTGGTGCCAGCGAGCATGCCAGCGCTGACCTCTTCGTTGACCACCGGCGGGACACCGCGGAGGTGCTCCAGGGTGTAGCCGACGCCGAGCGGTGCGAGCACGGCAGCCACCAGCGTGCGGACCTTGTCCTCCAGCTCAGCCCAGGTGGCGTGCTCGGAGGTGCGCAGGGTGCCGCGCAGGATGCCGTGCTGCGGGATGGCGTTGGCCGCCTCGCCCGCCTGCACCGCGCCCCAAACCAGGACGGTGCCCGAACGCGGGTCCACCTGCCGGGTGAGCAGTAGGGGCAGTTGAGTGATCAGCAGGCCGACGGCTTCGACCAGGTCGGCCGTCAGATGGGGACGCGCGGTGTGCCCACCCGGCGAGGTGAACCGGATCTCCAGCACGTCGCACGCCGAGGTGATCGCGCCCACGCGGGTGCCGAGCTTGCCGACCTCGAGCCGCGGGTCGCAGTGCAGCGCGAAGATGCGCTGCACACCCTCCATCACGCCGGCAGCAACCATGTCGATGGCCCCGCCGGGCTGCACCTCCTCGGCCGGTTGGAAGACCAACCGAACGCGACCGGGCAGCGCGGGCGCCGAGGCGAGCGCAAGCCCGGCTCCCAGCAGCATCGCGGTATGCGCGTCATGCCCGCACGCATGCATGGCGCCGTCGACGGTGGAGGAGAACGGCAGTCCGGTCTCCTCCTGCAAGGGGAGCGCGTCGAGGTCGGCACGCAGCGCGACGCAGCGGTCACCGTGGCCGACGTCGCAGATCAGACCGGTGCCGCCGGGGAGCACGCGGGGCTCGAGCCCAGCCGCCGTCAGCTGACGCGCTACCAGCTCGGTGCTGCGGTGCTCAAGGCGTCCGAGCTCCGGTACCGCATGCAGACAGCGACGCCAGGCCACCACGTCGGTGCGGTGCGCCGCGAGCCAGGAGTCCAGCCAGGCGGGGCCGCTGCCTACGCCGAGGTCGGCCACCGCAAGATCGGGAGACGGCGCGAGGTCGGTAGGAGCCTCCAACAGGGTCACCTGGTACCACCGACTGCGACGGTGACCGGACAATTCCTCGCTGCGCGGAGCGTCAGCGGAGCGCGCATCGGCGCTGCTCTGTCGTGCATGTGACAATGGTGCGCATCCGGACGGCAATGCACCAACCGGAACCGACACTCGTCGTGAGGTGCTCGCCGAGGGGTCGTGGATCTGCTGCGGGCGGGCCCGCGGGCGGTGCCGAACAGTGGGTCCCGGTGGACGATCAGAAGCGATTGATCGGTAACCGCTACCGGCTGTCCCAGCGGCTCGGCAGCGGTGCGATGGGGAT
Source organism: Mycobacteriales bacterium (assembly GCA_038257875.1). Taxonomy (GTDB): domain Bacteria; phylum Actinomycetota; class Actinomycetes; order Mycobacteriales; family Pseudonocardiaceae; genus Pseudonocardia. The sequence continues at coordinate 3,745 of JBBSQN010000018.1, read as the reverse complement.
CGTGTGGTCCGGCTACGACGAGGTGCTGCAGGCCGGGTCGCGATCAAGGAGCTGACGGTGCCTCCCGACGTCGGAGACCGGGAGGCCCTCGAGGCCCGGGAACGGATTCTGCGGGAGGCACGGGCGCTCGCCGGCCTGGAGATCACCCACCGGGACGTCAAGCCGAGCAACGTGCTCGTGGCCGACGACGGCCGGGTCAAGCTCACCGACTTCAGGATCGCCCGCAACGCCAGCGACACGCCGCTGACCAGCACCGGGCTCGTCCTGGGTTCCCCCGCCTACATCGCACCGGAGGTGGCAGCGGGTCGACCCGTGACACCCGCGGCCGACCTGTGGGGCTCGGGGCCACGATCACCGAGGTGGTGGACGGCGAAGTCCCGCGGCCACGCGGCTCCGGGCCGGTCGTCGAGGTGATCGCCGCGCTGATGGTGAAGGACCCGGACGCGCGGATGTCGCTGGAGGAGGTTCGGCGGCGGCTGCGCCCGATCGTCGCCGACCCCGACGACCTGCTCTACCCCGGCTTGCCGAACGCGCCGACAAGCGGTGCCGCGCTCCCGGTGCCACCACCGACCGGGTGGACCGGGCGCGCCCGGTCCGCGGCGGTGCCCGCGCCGACCGGCTCGCGGACGCCCGGGACATCGACACCGCTGGCCACGTCCCGGGCCCGCTGCCAGCCCGCTCCCGACCGGGCCCGGCACCTGCTCCCGCGTGGCCGAGCAGGTCGTCCCGTCAACGCGGCCCCGCGTCGGGTTGGGCCTCGGTCGGGCTGGTGGTCGCAGGCGCCGTCGCCGTGCTGGCCGGCGCGGCGGGGGGCTGGACCGCGACGCGTGTCCTCGGCGGGCAGTCGCCGCTCACGACGCTGAACGTGACGACCGCCGGCGTCCCGGTGACCATCCACAGCGACTCCGTGGGTTTCACCGTCCCGGTGCCGCAGAACTGGACGGAGTACCGCAACAACCCGGTCACCGGCGAGCCGTCGGTCAGTTTCGCGAGTCCCGAGGGCAGCGAGGAGCTCACGGTGGCGCGAACCGCGAGCACCGTCGTGACCGATATCCCGAGCAGCGCCGTCCAGCTGAGCTACGCGGCCGGGGAGCGCGTCTCGTGGCGGCGGGTCCTGCCCGCGGATGCGGGGGTGTGGACGGTCACGTTGACCGTGCGTCGGAGCCCCGCCGGGGCAGCCTCGGAGCAGCTGTTCGACGTGCTCGCCGACGGTTTCACGACCACTAACGCCTGACGCCGGGCGGTGACCGGACCGACGTAGGCTCCCCCGCATGAGCGCCGACGCCCCCGCAGCCGCCGCTGCGATCACCGAGGCCACCGGTGTCGACACGCACGACGTGGCCGTGGTGCTCGGCTCAGGCTGGCGCCCGGCCGCCGACTTGATCGGGACACCAGCGCACGAGATGGCGATGGCCGACCTGCCCGGCTTCCGCGCCCCGACCGTGGCCGGGCACGGCGGCACGATCCGCTCGGTCCCGGTGAGCGGGCGGCGCGTGCTGGTCCTGCTCGGCCGCACCCACCTGTACGAGGGCCACGGCATCGGGCCGGTGGCGCATGGGGTGCGCACCGCCGCGGCGGCGGGCTGCAAGACCGTGGTGCTCACCAACGCCGCCGGCGGCATCCGGGAGGGCATGCGGATCGGCGAGCCGGTGTTGATCTCCGACCAGCTCAACCTGACCGCGATGTCACCGCTGCACGGGCCCCGTTTCACCGATCTGACCGACCTCTACTCTCCCCGACTGCGCGCGCTGGCCCGGGAGATCGACCCCGCGCTCGCCGAGGGCGTCTACGCGGGACTGCCCGGCCCGCACTTCGAGACCCCCGCGGAGATCCGCATGCTCCGTGGGCTGGGCGCCGACCTCGTCGGGATGTCGACGGTGCTGGAGGCGATCGCGGCGCGCGCCGAGGGCATCGAGGTGTTCGGGCTCTCGCTCGTCACGAACCTCGCCGCCGGGATGACCGGTGAGCCGCTCGACCACTACGAGGTCCTCGCCGCGGGTCTGGCGTCGGCGGGGCGGATGGGCGAGCTGCTGCGCGACCTCATCGCCCGCTCGTGAGGCTGCCGCCGGGCCTACGCGACGCGGCGACACGCTGGATCGCCGACGACCCGGACCCGGTCACGCGCGTGGAGCTGCAGCAGGTGCTGGCGGCGGCGATGGTCGGCACCGAGGGCGCGAGCGAGGAGCTCACCGACCGGATGTCGGGGATGCTGCGCTTCGGCACCGCCGGGTTGCGCGGGCCGGTCCGTGCCGGCCCGGCGGGCATGAACGTCGCCGTGGTCCGTCGCGCGACCGCCGGGCTGGGCGCCTGGCTCGCCCGCGGGGGTGCGCGCGGCACGGTAGTAATCGGGCGCGACGCCCGGCACGGCTCGGAGGCGTTCGCGACGGCGACGGCCGAGGTGCTCGCCGGCGCGGGGTTCCCGGTACGCACGCTGCCGGGGCCGCTGCCGACTCCGGTGCTGGCCTTTGCCGTCCGCGAGCTCGACGCGGTCGCGGGTGTGCAGATCACCGCGTCGCACAACCCGGCCACGGACAACGGCTACAAGGTCTACCTCGCCGACGGGGCGCAGCTCGCGCCGCCGGCGGACGCCGAGATCGAGGCGGCGATCGCCGCGGCCCCGGCGGCCGTCGCGATCCCCGCCGGCACCGGGGCGGGCACGACCGCGGACCTCACGCAGGCCTATCTGGACCGCGTCGGACGGCTCCCGCGTGGCAACGCCCGCGCACTGCGGGTGGCGCTGACGCCGATGCACGGTGTCGGCGGCGCGATAGCGGTGCACGCGCTGCACCGCGCCGGGTTCACCGACGTGCACGTCGTCGCGTCGCAGGCCGCACCCGACCCCGACTTCCCTACGGTCTCCTTTCCCAACCCCGAGGAGCCCGGTGCCACCGACGCGTTGCTCGAGCTGGCCGCCGAGGTGGGCGCCGACCTCGCTATCGCGCTCGACCCGGACGCCGACCGGTGCGCGCTGGCCGTCCCGTCGCCCGGCGGCTGGCGGCTGCTCACCGGCGACGAGACCGGGGTGCTGCTGGGCGACCACCTGCTGCGGTCGGGCGGATACGTCGACCCGCTCGTCGCGACGACCGTCGTCTCCTCCTCGATGCTGCGGACCGTCGCCGCGGCGCACGGCGCCCGCTACGCCGAGACGCTCACCGGGTTCAAGTGGATCGTCCGTAGCGGGCCCGGGCTGGTGTTCGGCTACGAGGAGGCGCTGGGCTACTGCGTCGACCCCGACACGGTGCGCGACAAGGACGGGATCGCCGCCGCTGTGCTGGCCTGCGACCTCGCGGCGGGCCTACGGGCCACGGGACGGGGCCTGCCCGACCGGCTCGACGAACTCGCCGTCACCCACGGGGTACACCGCACCGAGGGGATCTCGGTGCGATGCGAACCCCCGGCCCGCGACGCCGCGGTCGAGCGACTGCGGGGCGCACCGCCAGCAGGCTGGACGGTGCAGCGCCCGGCTCCCGACGTGCTGGTACTGCGTCGCGGCGGCGAGCGCCTGGTCGTCCGCCCGTCGGGGACCGAGCCGAAGCTCAAGGCCTACCTCGAGGTGGTTGAGCCGGTGTCGGACTCGGCCGGGCTGGCCGCCGCGAAGGCCACCGCACAGACCCGTCTCGACGCCCTACGCACCGACCTCCGTGCCCTACTGGCCGGCTGACTCAGTCTGTGGCCCCTCGAGGCCTGACCCGCTGAGCGCAAACGGGCCGCACCCCGAGACAGCGACGGATCGGGAGGTGTCTGC